>JAZGCT010000001.1:0-4467 GCA_036477085.1 Thermoplasmata archaeon
AGACCCTCCTTTTGAAGGTCCTGCTGGTGGACGAGACCAAGAAGGTGGTCCTGACCATGAAGGAGCACGGTCTAAGGAAGTTGACCGGCGGTCAGATAGTGGAGATATCACATTCCAAGGTGCCCAGGGTGATTGGCAGAAAGGGCAGCATGATTTCCCTCATAAAGGGGTTCACCAAGTGCAGGTTGTTCGTGGGTCAGAACGGGAGAATATGGATAGATGGAGATATTGATGACATTCATAATACGATCCGTGTTATCGAGAGGATCGAGGAAGAAGCACAAATGATTGGTTTGACAGAGTCGGTTAAGTGCATGTTGGAAGAGATGTACGGACCTTCACCAGTTGAATAAGTTCATTTTGGAAGGAATTTGTATGGAACCAGAAGTGAGATTGTTAGATGAGAACAAAAGAAGATTAGATGGAAGAGCTGTTGATGAGTTGCGCCCCATCAAGATCGAGGCCGGTGTGTTGAACCGTGCCGATGGTAGTGCCTATCTTGAGTGGGGCGGTAACAAGATTCTTGCTGCCGTTTACGGACCCCGGGAAGCACATCCCAGGCACAGGCAGGACCCTGCCAGAGCTTTGGTGCAATGCAGGTATAACATGGCGGCTTTTTCGGTGAGCGATAGAAAGAGACCGGGACCGGACAGGAGGTCGGTAGAGATCTCCAAGGTCATATCTGAAGCACTTGGATATGTTGTCTTCAAGGAGCAGTTTCCAAGGACGTCAGTGGACGTTTTCATAGAGGTACTTCAGGCCGAGGCAGGCACCAGATGCGCCGGACTGACGGCCGGAGCCGTGGCAATGGCTGACGCAGGAATTCCCATGAGGGATCTTGTGGTCTCGTGCGCCGCTGGAAAGGCCGATGGCACCCTACTTCTCGATCCAGGGAAGGAAGAGGACAATCTGGGCGAGGCGGATCTGCCTGTGGCGATCATACCCAGGACCGGGGAGATAGTCCTACTGCAGATGGACGGTCATTTGACCCCAGAAGAGCTCCAAACGTCTTTGAAGAACGCGATCGACGCTTGTCACAAGATCTACGAGATCCAGAAGGACGCTCTGAGAAGGAGATATGCCGTGACCGTCGAAGATAAGAATGAGGCCCAGATAACCGAGGATCCCAAGATCGATAAGGACAGACCTCCTACCCCTGAGGAGCCCAGAACCACAGAGGTTGAGGCCCCTGAACCAGCGGTCCCTGAGACCCAGGAGGGAGACCAATGACAACAGAGGTCGTCTCAGAACTGACCAGGAACCACATTCACAAGCTCGCAGCAGGCGGGAAGAGGGTCGATGGAAGGGGTCCTGACGAGTACAGGCCTTTGACGATCGAGAAAGGATTCGTCAAAAGCGCGGAGGGCTCTGCCAGGATACATCTTGGCAAGACCCAGGTCCTCGTCGGCATCAAGATGGATCTCGGTGAGCCTTACGCGGACTCCCCCAACAAGGGCGTTCTGATAACCTCCGCTGAGCTGATACCCATGGCAAGCCCCGACTTCGAAGCGGGACCCCCCAGGGAGAAGGCCATCGAGCTGGCCCGCGTGGTCGACCGAGGTATCCGAGAGACCAAGACCGTGGATGTGGAGAAGCTCTGCGTCGAACCGGGAGAGAAGGTGTGGGTACTGTTCCTGGATATGCACATACTTGATTATGACGGGAACCTCTTTGACGCGTGTTCATACGGTGTCCTCGGCGGTCTGACGGACACAATCGTTCCGGCATCCAGACTGGAGGCGGAGGATTATCCACTTGAGATACGCCATCAGCCGGTCTCCGTCACTGCTGTCAAGATTGGAAATGCGATCTTCCTCGACCCATGCTTGGAGGAGGAGCAGGTCGCTGACGCACGCCTGACCGTGGCCACGGATGAGAACGGGGACGTAAGGGCCATGCAGAAAGGCTTAAACGGAAGTTTCACGTTTGATGAGATCAAAGAAATCGTCGATCGTGCCACAAAGGCCGGTGGCGAGCTCAGGAAGCAGATAGTGGGATAGAAATGGCGAAGCGGACCAAAAAGGTCGGAGCTGCTGGCAAATACGGTGCCAGATACGGCGTTCGGATCCGAAAGAGGTTGAAGAAGATCGAATCGGACAAGTCCAGGCGCTACACATGCCCCAAGTGCAATCACGAATCGGTCAAGAGACGAGGCACCGGGATATGGAAATGCGGAAGGTGCGATCTGGTGTTCGCCGGCGGTGCATTCAGGCCATTCGTCTCCCCAAGCTTCAGAAGAGAGGCAGTTACCCAGCCTCAGATGGTGGAAGAGGAACCCGAGGAGGAAAGCGAGAATGTATAAGTGCGCCAGGTGCCAAGAACCCATCCTCACCAGCCTGAACACGGTTGGAATCCAGTGCAAGAAATGCGGCTCCAAGGTCTTCTACAAGGAAAGGCCGAACGTCAAGAAGATCGTGAGAGCACGATAGGATGAGGAGGGCCGAGATCGTCCTGAGCGGCGATGAAGCGAACCTTGTCGAGCGTGTACTGGCTCCTGAGTCTGGCAGGGAACTCCCGAGGACAAAGGCGTCGGTGGTGAGGGAGGGCGACAAGACTCTCTTGAAGATAGAGGCCGAGGACACGAGCGCCCTCAGGGCAGCATTGAACTCCTTCGTTCGATGGGGAGCCCTTGCATCTGACATTGGTGAAGAGGTGAAGTCTAATGAGCGGTGAGATATCCCCTCAAATGCAGAATCAGATCGCCCAGCTACAGCAGCTTCAACAGCAGCTCCAGGTCATCGCAACCCAGAGGGCGCAGCTGGAGGCCAAGGAGAGAGAGATCGAAAGCACGCTTGAGGAACTGAAGAAGACCAAGGATGATACCCCGGTGTACAAGAGCATTGGAACCCTTCTCATCAAGGCGGACAACAAGAAGGAGCTGCAGAAGGAACTGGATGAGCACAAGGAGACCATCGGCGTCAGGGTCAAGACCTTGAAGAAGCAGGAGACCACGCTCAGCGAGAGGTACCAGAGTCTGGGTGAGAAGCTCAACGAAGCGCTGCAGGGCCGCAGAGGAGCCAACTGATCATCCTTTTGCGCAATCCGTGGACATAATCCAAACTCTTATAACGCAATCACTCTTTTTCCGAGATGATGGTAGAAGAGATTGAACAGGCGCCCAAGTCCGGGGGGGCATCCAGGTTCATCATGATGTTCATGATCATGCTGACCTTTCTGATCATCCTCAACCCCGAGATGAGGTCAGCCCTTGGGAACGGGATGGCTCTGATCATGAACCCCGTCATCGGATTCGGCGGTGCTTATCCCCTTATTACCTTGCTCATAGCGGGAATGATCACCAGCTCCATATCGATCCTCGGAAGGCATTTCTTCGTTGACTGGATTGAAATGGCCAGGAACCAGAAGGTAATGTCGGCCTTCAACAAGGAGAGAAGGCAGGCGATGATGTCCCAGAACACGGCCAAACTGAAGAGGCTCAACGAGATGTCTCCCGAGATCATGCAGAAGGGAATGAGCCAGTCCATGAACCAGCTGAAACCTATGGCATTCACCATGATCATAATAATCATAATATTCTCCTGGCTGTACAGTTTTGTGGCCGACTTCGCAATAGATCCCAAGTTCTCGGTTCCCTGGGACTTCAACACCAATATGCTCGGTTCCACACTTCTTCCCAACTGGGTGCTCGTGTATGCCTTGATATCCATCCCGTTCGGTCAGGTGATTCAGAGAATCCTCAAGTACTTCAGTTTCAAGAAGAAGCTTCGGGAAAGAGGTGTCCTGGAGTAGGGTGCGGAGTCCATGATAGTCACCATCAGCGGACCTCCTGGAAGCGGCAAGACCACCGTTGCAGAGCTCTTGGCCGAGAGAACCGGTTTTGAACTGATATCTGCCGGGAAGAGGTTTCGTGAGATGGCTCGGGAAAGGGGTCTTTCTCTATCTGATTTCGGGGCTCTGGCCAAGGAGGATTTCTCTATTGACAAGCAACTGGATGGGGAGATCGTTCGACGGGTCAGGTCTTCCATTGATGATGGCAAGAGCGCGGTAGTGGATGGTCGTCTCACCGGCCAGATGCTCAAGAGGGAAGGTTTAGGATCACTGAGGATATGGATCGATTGTCCATTGGATGTCAGGGCCGAGAGGGTCGCCGAGAGGGATGGTAAGGAATTGATTCAAGCAAGGGAGGACATCCTCGAAAGGGAAACCCTGGAGGGAGAGAGATACCATTCGATATACAACATGAAGCTTAGGGACCCGCACGTATATCACCTGGTGCTCGACTCTCACTGTGAAACGCCAGAGGACATCGTGGCCATCATCCTGGATAAAGTGGAGGATATTGGCGATCTGTGAGTGTTGTACCATGGGCAAGAGACCTGAGGATAGATCGGTCGAGGAGCTTCTGAATCTTGGTTTCATCAATGTTGATAAGCCCTCAGGCCCGACATCGCATCAGGTTTCGGCATGGGTGAAAAAGATATTGGGTGTTGAGAAGGCGGGACATGG
>JAZGCT010000010.1:0-3424 GCA_036477085.1 Thermoplasmata archaeon
CGCATCCGTGGACCACGGTACGCTGACGGTCACGGCGCGCTCTGAGAACAGTTCCTCAACGCTGCACAACGTCCCGGTGTTCGTGGACATAGAGAAGATCAGGGGAATGGACCTC
The DNA here is from genome assembly GCA_036477085.1 of Thermoplasmata archaeon. GTDB lineage: Archaea > Thermoplasmatota > Thermoplasmata > RBG-16-68-12 > SOIM01 > JAGLME01. The sequence goes on from JAZGCT010000010.1 coordinate 116, forward strand.
ATACTGACCACACTGCCAGCAACGTATGATGGAACTCACGTGAATTATGAACTGGAGCTTACCAACGAAGGGAACAGCGAGGAGAAGTTCGTCCTGGAAATACTCAACAGCGAGAACCTGGAACTGGTAGGATGGACCGCCGAACTGCAGCATCCCATAAATCTGACTTACTCAAACAGGCTGGAGGGTGTGGAGGTTGAGGGGAACACCACCCAGAAGATCGTGCTTAGGTTCACTGTGAAGGGATCGACGACGTCCACATATGCGACCATACTCAGCTATGAAGAGGACGACAGAACGACGGAAAAGATCCTGACGGTCCCGGCTCTCCTGCCGAGCTTCAGCCTTGAGATCGAGGACATCGTAATATCTGGAAGGGGAATCTCCCTTACGCAGGAGATCGATGTGTGGACCTACGCCGTGTTCGCCCTTGGGGCGATACTGGGGCTGATGATCGCATACAGATTCATAAGAGGAAGGAGGAGATGATGAAGAGGTTATTGATACTGATGCTGGCTTTGTCGATGCTTCTCCCCTTGCAGCTGGTTTGGCAGCCCGTGATGGCCCAGGAAGAGACCGAGGTGAGGGTGTTCATCGTCGGACCCGACGCCCTGGGGATCAGCGACAATGCTGTTTACACGGTAACGGTCGTGGGCGGTCCCGCGGAGGAAGGAGGAAAATGGAGAGTCGCGGCCCATCTTACCGGTAAGAACATCACGGACGCTAGCCCGACTCTGGGTGATGCGTTCAACGAGACCAATGAGAGCAACATCTTCCATATCGATGTCACAGCGCCCTCCGTCGCCCAGAACATGAAACTGAACATAGAAGCTGCCTCCCTGCTCGGAGCGAACATTTCCACGGTCACCGACACTTACGAGATAGCCGTGGTGGACCCAATCAGCCTGAGGGCAACGGTAAAGAACCCGACCAACTCCACGCTGAAGAACGTCCTGGTCAATTTCAAGGTGGATGGTGAGCTGATTGGTAGCAGTGAGCCTATTGAAGAGATAGGGCCCCTCAGCGAGGGCATTGCCACGTTCAGCTGGATTACGAAGAACATATCGCCAGGAAAACACGAACTGGGTATCGAGATAGACCTCAACGGCGATGGGATAATAGACGAGACGAGGGGAGAGACGTTCTACACAAAGGACTTCTACGGGCCCTCCGAAGGACCTGGACTGCTTGTCACTGTCCTCTTGGTCATATTCGTGATCGCTATCCTACTGCTTCTGCCATCAACATTGAGCCGGAAAAGGAGAAGATAGGGCTCAGATGAGATAATCGGAGAAGGTCTCCAACATCTCTTTTCTGGAATGTACCGGGAATACAAGGTAGTTGGACCTGTGGGACAAATCAATGGGGGGCCTGGTGATTTCATTCTCTTCCAGGAACCCAAGTCTTTTGAAGAACCGCATGGCATCAGGCGTGAGAGGTTTTGTGATCAGGTATCCAGCGGTCTCCTTGAGCAACAGGAGGAACAGCCTGAAGCCAATTCTCTTGCTCCTCAACCGTGGAAGGGTCTCTATCGCTCTGAGAACGTAGACGGGGAAGCCGTCATTTCCGGCCTCTTCCCACTCCTCCACGAAGATCCACGAGACGATCTGGTTCTTCTTGGACGCGACCAGGAATATAGGGCGGGGGAACTTCCGGAGCCAAGACTTGAAGGTGGAAGGATATCCGATGATGCCGAGACCTTTGAAGAAATCAAATCCTCCTTCTTCGTTCTCGATACCCCGGATGACGAAATTATCAACTTCCTTGGGATGCTCCAGCTTGAGATATGAATAGTTCTGGTCCTTCCAAAGTTCTTTCACTTACATCACTGCCCCGACTAGGCGAATGGACGATTGTCCGGTCCTAATCGATGTAGACAACCCAAACGCAGGCGTTGTTCCTCAAAATCATGTTGAGATTGGTGTTGCTTATGCCTGCCTTCTGAAGCACTATGTCCTTCCATTCGTTCGGCACTATTTTCTTGTCACCGTCGCTCCAGATCGCAGCAATCTGCGCGACCTTCAGCGACTTCCCTGCAACCTTGATACGATCCGCGGCTGCGATTCGGAAGGTCTGGTGAATGATGCACATCGAATTGATGGCTGCCGGTTTTACCGTGGAATTATAGTACTCGGCCACATCGGTGTGGATCTGGGAGAAACTGCCGATCCGCTTGCTGTACTCGATCCAGCCTCGAGAGAAGGGACAGACCGGGTTCACCACGCAGTTCTTGGTGGGAGTCTCGATCGTCTCGAACGCTGACAGAATCGATTGTCCGTTCTTGAGCGACTCAAGGAACTCGTCCCATGTCTTATACTCCTCTTTGGGCATGCTCTTGGCAAGCGACGTGGCCAGGCTCATAAGATAGTTGTTGAGACCGGCTGCGCCCTGTTTGTCGGCAATGTCCTCCAGGAAGAGATGTGTTGCCACATCAACGAAGGGGTTGCTCTCTTTCAGTTGGTCTTTAGTTATGCTCATCTCTATGCCTCCTTGTCCAGTCTTGCGCCCTTCATCAGGACGGCGTACACACAATCGTAGTTCCTAAGAAGGCTCCTCACGTACTCCGGGTTCATGGCGATCTTCTTGAGGTTGTCCTCAGAGATCTTGGTCTCCCCAGTGAACCCTCTGGTCGCCAGCATCAAACAATCCAAGACTTGGCCCGCGATGGTAATGTTCTTGGAGGCCTCTTGCCTGAATTTCTCGTGGATGACGCAGAAGTTGCATACCGCGATATCGTGAACGCTGTTGTTGTACTCCTCCGCCACAGCCTTATCAGCTCTGGGAAGTGCTCCAACGCTCAGCCTCGTCCTTTCGATCGTCGGAACGAAGCAGCACTCTTTGAGCGCGTAAAGATATCCGACCACGTCTCCATCCACGTCGGTTATGGCAAGATCGGTCAACGCCTGGACATTTCCCTCGATGGAAAACCCAGTCCTGCCCTCTCTCACGGCAATGTTGAAAGAAGGCCAACCTACGTAGGCTTCCTTTCCGATCCTCTTGGCCATGTTCTCGCCAACGCGCATCCAGTACTCGATCGTACCTTCCACACCTGCTTTCTCGCTCATGTCTGTGATGAGCGACACCAATGCTACGTCAAGCATTTCTTTTCACCTCTCAGCCTTTTTCTATCCTTCTGTAAACCGTGTGTGCACCATGTGTGGTGACCGACACGAGTTCACCGTCAAGTAATGATTTGAGCGCAACCAATATCTCGGTGTATTCGGCCTTCTCCCCGACCTCCTTCCTTATTGCGCCCATCGTAAGCCCTTCTTCTGTCAGAACCCCGTAGACAAACAATTCCTTGTCAGA
>JAZGCT010000100.1:0-6932 GCA_036477085.1 Thermoplasmata archaeon
CTGATTCCCAAGGCGAACATGAAGGACGTTCTGATAGAGGACAAGTACTTGAAAATCATTGAGGTCGTTCCGGTCGAGACCCTTCGCGATGTCCTGACCCATGCATTAGTTGGCACAAGGAAAGAGGGGCTTTTGAAGAAACTCTCGTCGGTGGTGGCCAAGAGGCCGTCTACGATCAGGGAAAGGGTCGTCCCCCATTGAGGGAGGTTGTCTGTTGACCGAGAAGGAGGGGAGTTCTGAACTTCCAGCCCTTTTCATCGGGAGGTTTCAGCCTTTTCACAGGGGCCATCTTTTCATGACAAGGAAGATACTCGAGGACTTCGATCATCTCATCATTGGAGTTGGAAGCGCCCAGTACAGTCACACAAGGGACAACCCGTTCTCATACGAAGAGAGGTCCACAATGATCGGTCTGGCACTTGAGATGGAGGGTCTGGATAGATGCAGGATACTGCCAATAGATGACGTCCACAACCATTCCACCTGGGTGTCGTTCGTGGAGTCCGTCGTCCCGAGTTTCGGTGTTGTCTTCTCCAATGATCCACTGACCACTAGGCTGTTTCAAGAGAAGGGGTATGATGTGATGGAGCTGACCCTGCACAATAGAGAAGACCTCTCAGGAACCGAGGTAAGAGAACGGATGGCATCTGGGAGGGATTGGGAGAATCTGGTCCCAAACGCAGCCGCCGATTACATCAAGGACATCAAAGGTGGAGAACGTGTGAAGGACCTCCAGACCTCATGGAGGGGTAAGGGCCAAGAAGGAGATCAGAGCGATCAATGACACCGAACTCACACCAAGATTGAGAAGGGGGTCGTCATTCTTTCGTTTTCTGCTCAATGAGTGCCTTCCCCAATTCACCCACGAGTTCTCCGGATCCGGCTTTCTGCGGAACCAGTGGCTTAGACCAAGGCGGTCTGGGAACAAGAACACCCCCTCTTCTGTGAAACCGTCCGTGATGAGGTGGGCACAAAAACCTGTGGGGACTACCAAGAAGAACAGTATGAAATGATCCAGTGAAATGGGTCCGAGAAGGTACAACAGAGCGAGAAGGGTAAGAGAGAACCATGAGTAGACTGCGCCGAACAGGACCGAGTGCAACAACGGGGTCCGACCGCCATTGTGGCAGTCATAATCGAGATGGATGAGCATGCCAATCGCACCGGCAAGAAAACTGGACTCGGAGAGGGAGTCCATACCCAGAAGTGGATTAACAACAGACTGCAGAGCCATCGCAGACAGACAATGGGCCAGAAGATTCACCATCCAAGAGTTCCAAACAGCCAGACCACTTATCCTTGACCATTACAGGTATGATATAGATAGCATGACTCCAAGACCGACCAGCAATCCTATTTTATATTTCCAAGTCGATATACCTTGGCGATTCGGAGCTTTGCATGGGAGAAGCGATAAAGATTGGCATCACAGGCTTACCAAACGCTGGGAAGACCTATGCTCTTCTGAAAGTAATCGAGATGCTTGAGGCAAACGAGCTGAAAGTGGGGGGAATGATCACCGAGCCGATTATGGAGGACGAGAAGAGAGTGGGTTTCTACGTGATGGACTGGGCCACTCAAGAGAAGCGGGTGTTTGCGCACGAGGACCTGGAATCAGAGTTCATGGTGGGCAATTACGGGATAGATCTGTCAGCGTTGGAGAACATCGGCGTTGAAGCCCTCAGGACTGCAGCCGCGGAGGCAGAGGTCATTGTCATTGATGAAGTTGGGAAGATGGAGATTGAGTGTGACTCGTTCGTTGATGCGGTGAAGGAGGCGCTCGAGGCCGACAAGCCGTTGATACTCACCTTGCACAAGAAGTCCAGGAATCCGCTCCTTCAGGACATCAGGAGGAGGGACGATGTCCGAATACTAGAGGTTACACCCGTGAACCGGGACCTCCTGCCCTACAAGATAGTCAAGATAATGCAGGGCGAGATATGGTGAAGTTCGGTTTTGAGACAGAGGAGATCCACGAAGGTAAAGCAAGGATCATCGTTCCAAAGACACAGAGAGGAAAGGGTCCCGGTAAGAAGGAGGCGTTTCCGTTCTACAACCCAGTGATGGAGGTCAATCGTGACGTTTCCATACTTGTGGTGCAGAAATTGGTGGTGAAGGGCGGTTCGAGAATACTGGATGGTCTTTCAGGAACCGGCATAAGGGGGATAAGGTTGGCCCTGGAGGTCGAGGGGGGGCTCTCGGTCCTGTTGAACGATTGGAATGAGAATAGCTTCGAGTTGATGCTGGAGAATATCAAGAAGAACGGTGTGACTAATGCTGAGGCAAGGCAGGAGGATCTGAACCAACTCTTGTCCAAGCGCACGTTCGATTATGTGGATGTTGACCCGTTTGGAACTCCGGTGCAGTTCGTGGACAAGGCTCTGAAGGCAGTGGATGACGGAGGTTACCTGGCGATCACAGCGACGGATACGGCGGCATTGGCGGGAAGCTACCCAGGCGCGTGCAAAAGGAAGTATGACGCAGAACCCATGCAGACCCGAACCAAACATGAGATGGGTCTGAGGATACTCATAGGCCATTGCGCCAGACACGCAGCAAATCATGGCATAGGAATTCATCCATTGGTTTCACACTCATCGGACCACTATTACCGCACATACATGCAAGTGACCGGAGGTAAATCGGACCAGGAGTTGGGTTATCTTCTGAAGGACCCAGACACTTTGGAAACCCGCCTTGACGCCACGAAGCGAAGTGATGTCTCATCAGCGGGTCCATTGTGGATAGGGAAGATATGGGACCCGGACTTCTTGCGGGAACTGAGGCCCAGGTCTTACATGTCATCCAAGACATGCAAGCTGCTGGATATGATCAAGGCTGAATCCGCAATCGATGAACCGTATTACTCCTCTGATGAAATGGCATCCCGATTGAAAGTCCACACACCTTCACTGGCAAGGATACTAGAGTCCTTGAAGGACAACGGATTCTCAGCGTCCCTCACTCACTTCGACCCAAAAGGTTTCCGTACCGATGCACCGGTGGAGAGCGTATTGAGCGTATTTCAGGCCGACTAGAACGAGAATTCTCCAGTGAAATCTGCAGCAGGACACGGACCCATACACGACCCGCAGTGCTCACATTTCTCCGCATCGATCCAAGCGACGCCATCCAGATATATGGCATCCAGAGAGCACTGGCCTATGCACGTGCCGCATCCGACGCAGCTGTGGGCCTTTCTGACAATTCTCTCAACAATCTTGGAGGTCTCATGGAGCTCATCTTCATCCTTGGCTTTGAGAATGACAACCCCTTCCTCGAACAGAGTGATGCGGTCGGTCAGTGCGACCCGAATGACATCGTCATATTCGACCTCTCCAACCAGGTTCAGAAAGACCTTGACGCGGTCAATATCCAATGTACTAGTGAAAATGCCCTCGGCGGAGATGCCCGTGACGCACGGACCGAAGCCCTCGGAGAGATGGAACTTGTACGGATCAGGCGGACGCTTCGCGACCTCCTTTCTATCGCCAAGAAGCTCTCTGATGGCTTTGGGAGGAAGCTTCCATCTCCAGCCCCCGAACTTCACCCAGTCCTTGCCCCATCCGGATCTCTCCGCATATCCTTCCAGGAACTCCCTCCATTTCTTGAAGTCCGGTATGTCCGAACCGACGGCCTCCATTTCGGCCAGATCGGATGAAGGGCACAACCAGCAGCCGATCCTATCGAGTCCTCTTTCGTACCATGGGTTGTAGTTCACACCCATCTTGAAAATGTAGAGCCATACATGCAGAGCGGTCCAATCCTGAATGGGGGAAGCGCCCAGTTGGAGGGGAACCCAGGGGTTCTCCCAGACGCTTCTCTTTGCGGCCCTCTGTTCGGACTCGTACCTCCTTTGTCCTATGAACGACAGAACACCGCCAGGATACTTCTCCTTGATGATTCGGGCCGCGGGCCCCAGCTTGCTTGTCTTGCAGCACCATCTATAGTCCTTCCCTGGAGGACCGAACATGTCCAGATTGTTCCAGAACGAATCCCCTGCCTTCTCAATCACCAAGGGAAGATCGAACTCCTTGGCAACGGCCTCAACATGATCCAGTGTCTCCCTGAACTCCAGGCCAGTATCGATGAACAATATGTCGGGCCTAAGATCGGCCTCCAAGACGAGAAGAAGGGTAGCGAGACTGTCCTTTCCACCGCTGAAAGACACAGCCACAGGGAAATCGTGTTCCTCCGTGACCTTCTGAATGAACCTCACTGCCTTCTTCCTGACTTTGGATAGACCCGCATCGTTGGCTGCGACTGCATCATCCCAGGTCTGCCCTCCAGGAAGTACCTCCGGAGGACGAGGATCAGAGGCCCACCGATTCTTGACCCCAGCACCCTTCTCCAATTCGAGCATCTCCTTTCCCGACATTCGGGCGATACCGACCGCGATAGCATTTCTGTCCTCGGTCAGCATAACTACTTCGTCGCCTTTCTTAATGCTCCGTGAAGCGTCTTTTATCCCCGGGACCATAGCGCTTGCCTTCTTGCATATGGGTTCAACAGCGCCTTCGTGCACGATAATGTATCCTCTGCTGAGATCCTTGGCCAGCCTCCTTCCACCCTCCACCCTCAAAATGAAAGAGTAGCCTTTTCCGGGATCGAATCTGAGAGAGCACAATACCTGTCCATCCAGGATGACCTCGTCCATGCGGTCGATGTGAGGCACCTTGTTCAGGACCACCACTTTGTCATCCGGAAGAAAAAGCTGTCCGGTCCCCTTACCGAACTGGAAGTCAATCCTCCCTCTCACAAGTGAAATGTCAGCAGCGAATGCGGGTCGGATATCTCCAGGGGGTGTGATCTTCACTTCTGCTGTACGTTCGGAACATGTTCCGCAATGTTTCTCTTCGAGAATGGGAAGGTTGCACGTATTGCACCACCGAAGTAATAGCCTCCCAAGGCGGACAGCAGGCACGCATGCAGATGAGTGACAAAAGATTAAAACATTTTCACCCGACTAGCCTTGGAAGGGTTCGAACATCCTCCATTACGGACGCTACTTCAAGATATTAGAACATTGTTTCGCGAATTAAAGCGTCACCTTTCTAGACAATATATTTATATATAGGAAACATATACCCATTTCAACACTTTGTTGAATCGGTGGGAGGAAGCCTCTGAACAGAGTACCTACTGGCATTGATGGATTTGACGACCTGATAGAAGGGGGGTTTCCAGAGAACAGTGTCAACCTGGTTTCGGGACCAACAGGTTCAGCGAAGAGCCTCTTTTCACTCCATTTTGCGTACAATGGTGCAGCCAGATTTGATGAGCCGTCACTCTACATCACGCTCGAGGAGAAGAAGAAGAACCTAAGGCAGACCCTGAAGAGCTTCGGGATGGACCCGACGAAGTACGAGACGGACGGGTCGCTGACAATCGTGGATCTGGGTGAGCTGAGAAAGCTCGAGGATGACGCTGACGCGCTTGATTTTCGATCGATCCAGGCGATGATCGATGGGCTGATCGAGAACAATGACGTGAAGAGACTGGTAGTTGATTCAATCGCCATATTAGGGCTCCAACAGAAGGATGTCCGGGAGTTCAGAAGGGACCTATTCCAGTTCGGCAGGTTCTTGGGCGACGAGGACACGACGTCCATACTCATCACAGAGTGTTCAGAGTCTGGGGAGATGACCAGGTTCGGAGTGGAGCAGTTCATAACTGATTCTTTCATATTCCTGGGATTGGACAATGTCAAGGGTGAGCTCAGAAGGACGGTCGTGGTAAGGAAGATGCGTCTGACACATCACGACACTGCGGTTCATCCGTTTTTGATCACCAAGAAGGGAATGAGGGTATCGTCCGACGTAAAAGTCTCGGAGGGCAGATAGAATGGTGTCTATGGGAATGAAAAGATTTCATCTTCTTTTGGAGGATGGTGTGCCAGAACGTTCAGCCGTTGTGATCCAGGGTCCGGCAGGTGACGAGAAGGACCTGATCTCATACCAATTCCTGGCGGAGGGGTTGAGATATGGCGAGGGGGCCTTCGTGGTCCTCAGCAAGATCTCACCAGACGATTTCAGGGAGGAGATGCGGAAGCTGGGGCTGAAGATCGAGAAATATGAACAACGCGGGGAGTTCTTCATAGTGGACTGGTACTCTCACAGGAGTACAAGAATAGACGGTGTGGAGGAAGATGGTGCTGTTTTCAAATCGTCGGAAAGTAGGGTCAACCTGGAGATAGCCATCAGCGAGGTGGTGGCAAAGCTGGCCACGTTCGAACGCAAGAGGGCCATGGTGGATGTTCTCTCACCCGCAATGAAGATATTCGGCTCCACCGAGATATACGAGCTCTCTCAGACCCTCAGGACCAAGTTCCGGGACGAAGGGATAACTTCCCTGTTTCTGGTGGAAAAAGGCATGCATGGGGAGGAAGAATTGTCAAGCCTTCACCAGGCCTTCGACGGGGTCATAGACATCGAAAAGAAAGAGGTCGAGGGGAAACGAGAGACCCTGATAGGGACGCTCTTCATGAGGGGAGTTAGGGCCGAGACCCAGTATTATCCGCTGGCGTACCAGGACGGCGAGATCGTAATCAAATCTCCGTCTGAGGCCGAAGAGTTTGACACAGCCCCTGAGGAAGAAGAAATTCCTGAAGAGGCCCTGATCGTAATCGATGAGAAGCTCATATTCTCCGAGGGCATGAGCCTGCTGGAAGCCGGGAAGTACGAGGATGCGATGGAGAAGTTCACAAAGGTCACGGAGATCAATCCAGACTATAAGGAAGCCTGGAACGCGAAAGGGATTGCTCTGATGCACCTGGGAAGACACAATGGAGCGACCGAGTGCTTCAAGAAGGCCCTGACCAAGGTCCTTGAGTTCGTCGACAGAGACCAGCTCAGGGAAATGACCAGCGGGGGCACGGCGAAACAGGCTTTGAGAGAGATAATCAAGGAAGAAATCAGTCTATCTAGGGTTCC
>JAZGCT010000101.1:0-2250 GCA_036477085.1 Thermoplasmata archaeon
TTGGTTGTGCGCACTGCAGGAAACGATCAGGGTAACCAGGGAGATCTTCATCACCGTCAAGCGGGTCTGGCTCAATGATGAGACTCCCTACAAGCTCTACGGTGAACTGACCTCGAAGAACGGAAGACTAAGAAAGTCCTTAGGCATGAGCGAGAAGGACTTTCCGGAAAGAATTGAGCCTTACTCGGAGGATTACCTGGGAGCGAGAATGGAAACCGTTCCTGCCGACGAAGGCATCCGGCGATTAGAGAACAGAATATACTCAGGTCTTCCGGAGATACCCGATGACATTCACGAGGATGCCATTCAGAAGATTCGTGAGAGATTTGGTGGAACAGAAGTCGAGATGGCAGAAGAAATCTATCTTCTAGTGTGGAGGGTCGAGGATCTGGATAAAGCAGTCAAGGATGGCGTCTTCGAAGACTAGTCCAAATCCGGTGCACCAGCCAGGGCCTGGAGCGCTTCCTTCTCCATGAAGTGAAGGTCGCCCGGTACCACCAGACAGAATATATGAGAACTGAACCCTCTTTGAGCCAGGTCACCCATCTTGTCGCAAACTACCTCCGGGTCATCCGATCCCACATCACCCAATGCGCAGACCAGCGTTTCATCAGATAGGACGTTCCCCTTCTCTTTCTCCTCCAGTTCCTTCAAGTAGTCCAGTGCTTCTCCGACCGCCATCGTTTCCCCGTCCTCCTTCAGGTCCAGTAGTATGAGCGTGTGCAACCCCATCTCCTTGTTCCGCTTGATCGCTTCGTACGGGCTCGACGGGAAGTAACCCTTCTGCCTGAACGGCAGCGTGGTCGTCCTCCCGAACTTGTAGGACTGTAAACCAAGAAGACCAGTTGCTGCAGTCACTATGGAAACACCGCATATCACCCTGGTCGGTATCCCCTCCTTCATCGCCCTCATTCTCAGGTCGACGTGCGTGGTCGCGGACATCGCGTCCCCGGGGACAAGGAAGGCCACACGCTTCTCTCTGGCCTCGTGCAGGATGATCTCCCCCCCCTCCACATCTTCCCTGCCCAGGACTATCATCTCCTTTCCGATCTGCTCCTCGAGCTTCTCTATCGTGCCCTCTTTCAGACGGGATGTGTAGGACTCTGTGAAAAGAACGTCGGATTGCCTGGCCTCGTCCAGACCCTTGATGGTTATGTCGTTCTCATCGTGCAGACCTAAACCTATAAAGACGAGTTGACCCATGGCTTCACCGTTGAAATCTCTCTGTGTTATCGTTCCCAAAGCTGAAGGCGAGAGTGTTCGTAAAAAGCTTTTGGAAACAGAGAACTTTCGCAAGGACCTGATCGTCGCAAGAGATGAGGAGAACCTCTTCTTCCCCATTCTCAAGAGCGTCGACCTCGGTTACGAGATCAAGGAGCTCGATTTTGAGGAAGCGGGTGTTGCTGTCCGCAGTTACATCGATCTTGTGGATGTGCCGGAGGACCTGGAACCGCTTCTTCCCACCTCGTTCGATGTCATAGGTGAGATAGCCGTGATAAAGATCCCAGATGAACTGAAGGAACTCTCATCGGACATTGGCAACGCGATACTTGAGGCCAATAGACCTGTCATTACTGTCGTTTCAGATGAAGGCGTGGTGGGGGATTATCGAGTCAGAAGCGTGGAAGTGATAGCCGGCGAGGATGGCACCAAGGCCTACCACAAGGAGTTCGGGATGAATTTCGCGGTGGATCTGGCAAAGGCCTATTTCTCCCCCCGGCTGGCGACCGAGAGGCAACGTGTCGCCCAGATGGTGAAGGAAGGCGAGCTCATAATCGACATGTTCTGCGGAGTCGGTCCCTTCTCGGTGACCATATCCAAGAACGTGCCCGGGTCCAAGATCTTTGGGATAGACTCCAACCCATTCGCCATCAAGAACTTCATGGAGAACATCAGGTTAAACAAGGTGGAGAACGTCATACCCATGGAGGGGGATGTGAGGGAGCTCATGTCATCCATGGAACCCGCCGACAGGATACTCATGGACCTTCCTCAGAAATCGTTCGAGTTCTTCGAACTGGCCCTTGGTTCTCTGAAGGATGGCGGGACCATCCACTATTACGAGATTCTCACCGAGGTAGAAGCCCAAGAAAGAGAGGATGACCTAATCTCAATCGTTCAAAAGCAAGGAAGGAAGATGGAGCTCGAAGAGCGCAGGATCGTGCACGGGTATTCTCCCACGCAGAACCATTACGTCTTCGACATCAAGGTTTCTTGAGGTTTATTCCTGTCTGTCCCTGATAGTTCCCC
>JAZGCT010000102.1:0-4996 GCA_036477085.1 Thermoplasmata archaeon
GCAGGTGGCCTACGGGCTTCCGGATCAGGGTCTCGTGCTAGTTGAGGTTGATGACGGTGCAAAGGATTATGTAAGGAAGATTCTTGAGAGAATGAGGGAGAGCAATGCAAGCTGAGATAATTTCCAGAAAGGAGAATCCGTTACTGAAGAGGATTGAAATCCAGTTCAAGGTGGTACATCACGGAGAGGGAACCCCTCAAAGGGACACCATCAAAGAGGAGATAGCCAAACTCGCTAAGGCGCCCAAGGACCGGGTCGTCATAGACCATATGGAGTCCCAGTTCGGGACCACTCACACTCTTGGTTATGCCAAGATTTACGATTCAAAAGAGAATGCACTGGCCTTCGAGAGAAAGCACATCCTGGGTAGGAACAAGCTCATCATACTCGAAGCGAAGAAGAAGGTGAAGAAGGTGGAAGCCTACAAACCGGCAAAAGCGGAGGAGGCACCTGCCGAAGAGTCCGAGGAGAAACCCAGAGAGGAGCCAGAGGCCGAGAAGGAAGAGTCCAAAGAGGCTCCAGAAGCCAAGGAAGAAGGTGAGTGAACGTGGCAGAAGGCGAGAAATCCAAGAGGCATTTGTACGAGGTCAAGGACGACAAACTTGTCCGACTGAGGGACGAATGTCCAAAGTGCGGCCCCGGGATATTCCTGGGAGAACACAAGGACCGCGTTTCTTGCGGCCGGTGCGGTTACACTGCGTTCTCAACACAGAAGTCCACGTCCACTGAATAGTCTCATTTCCTCAGAATCGTTTTGACTGGATTTGCCCTTATTCTAAGATGGAACATGTTCTGGCCGTCATCAATCTTCACTTTCAGGACCGCCCTTGATCTTCCCTGGATAAGAGGGTTGAGGCCATCACCGCGGAGCATTTTCAGGACCCTGTCCAGATAGCCGGAGGATCTATCCACGTATTTCTGTTCAAGATCTGACGCCTTGTTCCCCACTTGGTAGACCTTCTTCCTTCCCGAGGCCACCGCAGTGAGGAATCCGTGACGCTCCAAGGCAGCCAGGTGTGGTTGCACATATTGCTGATACTTGCCCATCTTTCTCGCAATGTCCGTCTGGCTTAGTCCTTGGTTCTTCTCAACAAGGAAGTAGATGTCCCTGGTGGTCCTGTCCTGGAGAGCGCTCAAGCACGCCAGATCTTCGCTCTCTATCCAACCCGTGGGGTAGTAGTGGCGTCTGTTCCGGTCCTCAAAGGTCGAGACTATGTGCTCTTGAGTGAGTATCTTCAAGTGCCAATCAGCGGTGCCGACAGGTATCTCGGTCTCCCTTGCCAGTTCTCTAAGGTGCGTCAATGGGTTCTCCATCAGATGCTGGAAGATCTCCCTCCGCTTCTCGTTCATCAAGATGGAGACCCCACCCTCTCTGGACTTTATTCTGGAAAGTACATCATCCCTACCAATCGCCCTTCTCAGGGCTCTACCAACACCTTCCTTCATGACACTCAAATCAGGAACTTACCATTGGACATCATTCTCTTTCCGTCCACCTCGATGTCAGGTTTCATCATGACCATGTCCCAGTGCAGGGTGGATTCGTTCTTCCCGCCGAACATTCTGTTCTCTCCGACCGCGATGTGGATGGTGCCGATAATCTTCTCATCGGTTATGACATAGCCGATCGCCTTCTTGACCTTGGGGTTGATGCCGATGCCGAACTCCCCAATCCTGTCCTTGTCTCCCTGCGAGTTCTTGAGGACCTCCTTGAAGAGTTTCTCGTTCTTCTTGGCCTTGGCTTTGACTATCCTTCCTCTCTTGAAGGTCACATCTATGTCCTCGATCCTCTTCCCCTTTCTAAAGGCCAGGTCGAACACCGCTCTTCCATTTGCCGACGTCTCAACAGGTGGGAAGAACACCTCTCCGCACGGGAGGTTGTTGCCCACATCCTTGTTCCTGATATCCTCCGGCGAGATGATCCCATCATCTATCAGCGGCTTCCTGTTCTTCACTGAGAAGGTCAGGTCAGTGCCTTTCTTGGATGTCAGGTGGACCTTGTCTGCGCCCTTGAACGCTTTGGCTATGGTCTTCCCCCTTTCGTAGAGCTTGTCGTAATTGACGTTGACCGCTGACCAGAACATGTCCCAGAATTGGGCGTATGGTACGCCAAATGTGGCCGCCAGCTCTTTGGTCGGATAGCCCATCCCCGTCCATCTGATCTCCTCCTGGATGAATTTGTCCTGGACCTTTCTCGATCCTTCCCTGGCCGCACCCATCCTGTTCTCGGATACCGCTGAAAGGCTCCTCGGATCGCAGGTCGGGTCGATGGATATCGCCCCGTCAACGTCCTCATACCATTTCAGCCAGAACTTCGGGGTCTTCTTTAAGAACTTGATCGGGACCTCTTGATACATCCTTCTGGTCAGCTCATCCGAATAGGTCTGGAACAACACGAACGCTCCTTTCTTCCTAACATTCACGGCGATCTTCTCGGCGAGTTCGAAATTGTGTATGCCTCCCCGTACCACAATGACCTCTCCTTCCTTCACTCGCATGCACTTGTTCACGATCTTTTTCGCAACTGATTCGAAATCGACCTTCATCATAGAAATCGTCTGATTGTATGGATGGATTCATAATAAGGTTTTCTGGATTCTCTCCTTGGGGTGGGGATGATCAGAAGTCCGCGGTAAACTCCTCCTTCCTCAGGAGCAGTTCCCAGTTCCTGTCGGCATCTCTCTGGATCTTTTCAATAACATCCTCAGGAAGATGTCTGAATCTGCCCTGGAGCCTAAGATATTCCTTTACTGGAACCTTCTTCTTGGGCTTCCTTGTTATCTTGTACTTACCTTTCTCCACCTCGAACAGCGGGAAAAGGTTAGAGTCCACTGCCATCTTCGCGATCTTGACCATGTATTCTGGAGGATGCCTCCATCCAGTGGGACACGGCGCGAATGCATGATAGAACTTGGGGCCCACGATGTCCTTACCTTTGGCGATCTTCTTCACAAAGTCCTCTGCAAAAGCGATGTTCACTGTTGCGGTGTACGGAATGCCATGTGCCACCATGATCTCGACCATGTTCTTCTTGGGACCCTTCTTCCAGTCCCCGGTCGTACCTACGGGGGTGGTTGTCGTCCACGCACCCTCTGGCGTGGCTCCGCTTCTCTGTATGCCGGTGTTCATGTAGGCCTCGTTGTCGTACATCACGTAGAAGATGTCGGTGTTCCTCTCCACAGCACCTGAAAGCGCTTGTATCCCGATGTCCGCAGTTCCTCCATCTCCGGCGAAACCGACCACGTTGACGTCCTTTATCCCCTTCGCATCCAATGCTGCCCTGATCCCTGAGATGGATGCACCAGTCACTTCGAATGCCGTATTTACAAGGGGTACGTCCAAAGCAAAACTGGGATGTTTTCCGTGCATTATCGCCCAGCAGCAGGCGGGAACACTGACTATGGTCCTCCTTCCCAGCGCCTTGAGCATGTATCGCATGGCGAGGCCTCCGCCGCAGCCCAGACACGCAATGTGGCCCGGATACATCAGTTCCTCTTCTGGGATTGTTGTTCTTCCCATCAGGGCACCTCCCCTTGTGGCGCATCATCCTTGAGATCGACCCACTCTATCTCCTGACCGGGTCCGTTCTCTTTCATCTGAAGCATCTCATCGTACATGCCCCTCAGCGTTCGGGGAGTTATGTCCCTACCTCCGAGACCTGCTATGTAGTTCTTCAGCATCGGCTTGCTGGGTGAATTGTATAATGCACCGGCGACCTCGGTGTAGAAGGCCCCTCCGTGTGCGAAGGTGAAGCTCCGGTCCAAGACTCCTATAGAATCCACTTCCTTCGCCAAAGATCTCAACTCGTCCGCTGGGAATGGTCTGAAGTACCTCATTCGAGCCAGACCTACCTTCTTCCCCTGTTCTCTGTACTCATCGACGACCTCTCTCGCCGTGGCGGCGGCAGTTCCTGCAGCGATTAGAACGACATCAGCATCATCGCATCTGTAATCGTCAAGAAGTGCTCCGTGGTTCCTGCCGAACTTCCGCTCGAATTCCTCCACCACGTCATAGATGACCTTCTTGGCCTTGTTCCAGGCCTCGTACATCAGATATCTGAACTCCATGTACCAGTCGGGCATTACGAGGGAACAGAAACCTTTGGGATCGTTCACGTCGAGCTTCTCAGGGGGATTGTAAGGCGGAAGGAAAGCGTCCACGTCGGCTTGTTCGGGTATGTCCACGGCCTCTGTTGTGTGCGAGAGGAAGAACGCGTCCTCCATTATCATGCTGGGAAGGAGCACCTCCTGGTTCTCGGAGATCTTATAGGCCTGGATGACCGAGTCCAGAACCTCCTGGTTGGTCTCAGCGTATAACTGCATCCAACCAGTGTCCCTCTGAGCCACGCTATCCATGTGATCTGCCCACACGCTCCAAGGCGGTGCCATTGCCCTGTTCACGTTCCCCATGACTATGGGCGTCCTTGATCCTGAGGCCCAGATGAGGACCTCATGCATGAGAGTCAAGCCGTGAGAGGACGTTGCCGTGAATGTCCGCGCCCCTGTCAGGGAAGCCGAGATACAGGCCGCCATGGCGCTGTGTTCGCTCTCGACCTTGATATATTGTGTCTCCATCTCGTTGTTGGCGACGAAATCGGCGATCTTCTCGACCACCGTGGTTTGGGGAGTTATTGGATAGGCAGCAACGACCTCAGCTCTGCACAGCTTGCAGCCGTAAGCCAGTGAGTAATTGCCAGTTATGACCTTTTTCACCATGGCTATCTCTCCCTTTCCATCTTGATGCACATGACCGGACATTCCTCGGCGCATACGCCGCAACCCTTGCAGTGGTCATAGTCGATCTCGACCTTTCCGTCTTCCTCTTTCACTATTATGATGGCAGCGTCCGGACAGAACTTCCAGCATATGTAGCACTTGGTGCACTTCTCATAGTCAATGGTCGGTCTGAACGTCCTCCATATTCCGGTCTTGTTGTAGGTCGTTGGTTTGTCCATTATCGGCGTGTAAGGCAGGTCCTTGTAGCTCTTGGGATCCCA
>JAZGCT010000103.1:0-3842 GCA_036477085.1 Thermoplasmata archaeon
GCAAGATGCAGGTCCAGAAAGACCTGAGATGCCACCGGATGGGATATGGGGCTTGACGCAATCTGGAGAATGTAGATGAAGATTATGACAACCATCAGCCCAAAGACTATCGGGATCTTCCGCCAGAAGATAATCGCTGGCCCGACAATCATTGCCAGCACTGCCAAAAGCGATACGAGTTCCGTGATATCGACCAAATGAAGAATGTGGCATCAGATAAAAACGTGTTTGCTTTCGAGAGAGAAAAAAGTATATAAGAGCTGCGTTGTTGAGACGCCGGTGATGGGACGGTTTCATTCATATTCATTGTTGCGGCCGTAGCCTCATTTATCACAACCTTCCTGGTCGTTCCATGGCTGATCAAGAACCTGAAGAACACCATCGCGGTTGGGAGGGACCACAACAAGGCCGGAGCCCCCAAGATACCTGAGATGGGTGGTCTTGCCGTTGTGATCGGGTTCTACGTCGGAATCAACGTCCTCACCATCTTCGGGGACGACAGCTTACAATCGTCGATTTTCTATCTCTCATTGTTGGCGGTCCTGGGCGCAGCCGTCACCGGAGTAATGGACGACCTTTTCAGTATGAGACAGAGGGTCAAGACTGTCTTGCCTTTCATATTCGCCATCCCCCTCGGAAGCTTGATGGTCAATACAGGGAATACAATTCTGCTGGGTGCAAACCTTGGCGTCCTGATGCTGATCGTGATTCCTTTCGGAGTTACGTCGGCAGCCAATGCGAGCAACATGCTCGAGGGTTTCAACGGGCTGGGGGCGGGGCTGGGCATTACCATGACGGTTTCAATGATCGTCATTTCCATGATCTCGGGCCAGACAGATGGGCTCTTCCTCCTCTTTCCGCTGCTGGGGGCGCTGGTGGCATTTCTTTGGTTCAACAAGTATCCAGCAAAGATCTTTCCAGGGGATTCGATGACCCTTTTCGTGGGGGCCACCTTGGCATGCGCTGCCATCATTGCCAACCTGAAGACCTTTGGGGCCATTCTCTTCATCCCGATGATTGTGGAGTTCTTCCTGAAGGCAAGAGGGCGCTTCAAGGGCGAGAATTACGGGATGATTGATGAGGAAGGGAACCTAACATACGAAGGACGAATTGAATCTCTGGCCCATCTGGTGATGAAATGGAAGAAGCTTAAGGAATATCAGATAGTGGCAATCCTACTGCTTGTGGAGATTGCTGTTTGCTTGGTGGCGATAACAGGGGCAATGATGTTGGTATGAAGTCTTGCATGGTCGTGTACTCTTACTACCCGCTCGATCTTAGGGTGAGAAAGGAAGCAAGGGCTCTGGTAGCCAAGGGTCACACAGTCGATGTCATTTGTCTGAGGGATGAAGGGCAGAGTAGAGAAGAGGTCATGGACGGTGCGTCCATTCACCGCCTTTCCCTATCGATGAGAAAAGGGGGCTATCTGACCTACGGCTATCAATACATCACCTTCTTGCTCATGTCCTTTGCTATGCTGACTAAGTTGTTCCTCAAGCTAAAACATAATGTGATTCACGTTCACTCTTTGCCCGATTTCCAGGTCTTTATCGCGCTTGTCCCTAAACTGTATGGGAAGAAGATCGTCCTGGACTTGCATGAGGCGATGCCGGAGATATTCGCAGCTAGATTCGGAGTTGGCCAGGACTCGTGGCAATTCAGACTCGCTGCCCTGTTGGAGACAATCAGTTCGTGGTTCGCCGATAGGATTATCACCGTCAATGACACGATCAAGGACAGGTTTGTGGGCCGAGGAATGAACCCTGACACAATATCGGTTGTCATGAACTCTCCTGACGAGACGCTCAGGATTGCTAAGGATATGAGCTCATTCTCTGCGGAGAATGATTTGGAGGGAAAGTTCGTCCTGATGTACATTGGGGGTCTCAATCCTGAAAGGAACATCGAGGTTCTTATCCAGGCAACGAGCATACTGAAGGACAAGATTCCCATCCGTCTCTTCGTTTTCGGCTTTGGAAAGGAAGAATACGTTGATGAGCTCAGACAACTGGCTTCAAGGCTTAATGTCGACCAGGAGGTCAGGTTCGGTGGCTGGGTGCCTCAAGAAGATGTGTTTTCATACCTAGACCTCAGTGAGATCGGCATCATTTCCTACGTTCGCAATCCTTTGACAGATGTCGCTGTGCCCAACAAGGTCTTCGAGTTCGCAGCCCTCGGCAAACCCCTGATCATTGCCAAACTGGATGCCCTTGAGAACCTGTTCAGAGATTCGGCCCTCTTCTATGAACCTTCGAACGCAAAGGACCTGGCCAACAAGATTCTCCAGCTCTACGAGGACAAGGAACTCGTGACAGATCTTTCCGGTAAAGCCCAAGAGGTGTACGATAGCTGCAAGTGGGACATAATGAAGGAGAGGCTCTACGACACATATGAAGCGTCGCCAGAGTGATGTGGCCTTCTGTTGTTTCACCAAAAATCATTCTAGATGCAGTTTCCCCGTGGGATACACACTTCTGCCCGGTTTATGAAATCTATTAAATACCCCACCAATCCATATATTCACCCAGCCCAACACGATTGGGGAGATATATGAAGAACGACGCGATGAGCTTACTCGTTGCATACAGCATGGTGACGGTCTCCTTCTTCGGTGCGCTCCCGGTATTCGCCATGGAATCGGGACCCACACCCGATCCTCCAGACCATCTCTGGATGTATATTGAGGACGATATTGACGGAGATGGTTTGCTGGAGAAGATATACTTCCTGAGCAGGGACGAGTTCTTGTTCGGCTCGGTGTTCGAGAACATACCGCCCAGTATCCCCTATGACGATACTCCAGGCTCTTTCGCAGGGGACAACGTGGGCATCAGATCCCCCGGATATCAAGTCATCTCTGAGAGTGGTGGCATTTCTGATATTCTTCTTGATTACGGACGTGTGGACGAGACATACTCCGCCGTCTTTGTGAGCGACACTGGTGGGACAATGGTGACGATATGGGAGGACAACGACGTCCGCCTCACCCGAACGGCGGAGCTGACTTCAGAGAGGCTCCTGCTCACCTTCACGGTCGAGAACCTGGGTACTGAAACAATGGAGGATATGACCTTCGTGGAGAAGCATAGGTTCGATGACAGCCAGGTGGTCTTCAACGAGGACAAGTACAAAGGAGGTCAGCTTCTTGGCATAGACCATCCAGGATTGCATGATATGCCCCTTATGGGCATGGTCTACAATCCCGTCCCGGATTCCATTACAATCGATGACAGCCTTGCATTCGACCCTTCGACGGCAACCTTCGTCCTGGGTGATTTGGACGCCGGCGAAGAAGTCGACGTGCAACTTGCAGTGGTCTGGTCGACCGAGAGCAACCCTGATGATGCGCTTGACCAAGTTGTGGACAGAATGGTGAATCAGAAGATCGAGCTCCGGACCATTGAGGCAACAATTGAGATCCATCCGGAGACCCTGAACCTCAAGAGCAAGGGCAAGTGGGTGTCCTGCATAATAGAGCTCCCGGACTATCTGGACGAGAGCGATATCGATCCCAACACAGTCAGACTGGAAGGGACGATAGCAGCGGAGAAACCGGTAGTTACTGGCACTTCGCTGAACGTGAAGTTCGACAGGTCGGAGCTGGCGGCCCTACTGACGGCGGGAAAGGACATCGTTCTGACAGTCACTGGCAAACTATGGGACGGAATGCCATTCGAGGGAACCGACACGATAGACGCGATACATAGATAATGGTAGGTTTTCTTCCCGAGAATAACCTCTCGGAAAACTATAATTATCTAGAGCATCTCTTTGTCCAAGATGCGAGTTTCAATCATTGCTCCAGTCGACCCGCTGGTGGAACGACCTGGGGGCACGCGGAC
>JAZGCT010000104.1:0-3158 GCA_036477085.1 Thermoplasmata archaeon
AGGCAAGTACGACCATCGCGGACACCTTGATTCATCCATCCAACACCTACTGGCACGATCCTACATGCCCCAAGTTCAGGGTTCCCAAGGACGAGAACAATCAACTGATACTCACGGACATAATCAACCACTTCCAGGACAGCGGGTACCTGGACCCGGATGAGGACGGATACCTGGAGGACCCAACGGGAGCTGACTTCAAGCTCAGCATCCTGGTGCCTCCCACAAACGAGGACCCTGCAAAGGCCTCTATCGGTGGACAGGCGATGGGAGAGGTGTTCAATGACGTGGGAGTGGAGACCGAGACGGTCTACTTCCCGAACAGTGAAATCAGGAACATGGTGACCCTGGACAATTTCTCGCTCTATCTCTCCACCGTGGACGTCGAGGTGGATCCGATATTCCTGTATGACCTGTTCCACAAGGACGGTTCCAGGAACGATGTCAACCTGGACGATCCTTTCCTCAATGACCTTTTGGACAACGTGAGACTGCAGGTGGACCAAAGCATCAGACAGGGTTACGTGAAGGATGCGCTGTGTTACATCGCCGAGACCGCACCTGTCGGTACAATCCTGCATTATAGGGTCCTTGAATCCTTTGAGAAGCTCAACTACGAAGGTTGGGTCCAAATGACCGGCGGGGTGAACAACTTCTGGTCATTCATGGGTGTGCACTACCAACCGCTCGGAGCCATGAAGGCTCAGATCATTCTGCTCGTGGATTCTATCCAGGCAGGTGAACTGTTAGATGTCGTAGTTTCGGCCACAAACCTCGTCGACTCTCCGCTCGAGGGTGCATGGATCAAGGTGACCAACGACTACGATACAAACGTGATCATTGATTACGCCGATTCAGCTGGCCAGATAAAGTTCAATTGGACTGGACCGGATGTCTCGCTATCGACCACTGTCACTTTCACTGCATCTGTCAGGATATCTCAGTATGATGAAACGATAGCCGAGAACGCGATTACTGTCCACCCATTAATCCAGAAGATGCTTGTGTCCATAGCCACCCAGGAGAAGGTCATGCAATCGGGCGATGAGACCGTCATAATCGTGGAGGTTGTCGATGATCTGACCAGCATAGGACTCCCCGATGTGACCCTTATTCTCACCTTGTCAGGCGGTGCTGGAGGAGAATTGGGTGCCTACAGTGGCGTAACAGATCTTACTGGCAGTTTCTCAACAACATTCACAGGTGACGTGACCGCTTCTGTACAATATGCCATTGAGGTGGCACCTTCCAAGGATGGATATGAGCCGTCCACTTCGTCCCAGCTGATAGCCTCGGTAATTGTCAATCCAGAGCCCAAAGAGGAGCAGGACATTACAATGCTCTTGTTGATCATCGTTCTCCTTGTGATTCTGATAGTACTGATCCTGGCACTCGCCGCCAGAAGGATGCGGGCCGGCAGGGGAGAGGAAGAGGAGTTCGAAGAAGAGCTGGAGGAAGAAGAGGAGCCTGAGGCAGAGGTTGAGGAGGAAGAGGAGTTCGAAGAAGAAGACGAGGTCCTGGTGGAAGAATAGACGCATTTTATCCGACTCCGACCGAAAACCACATAATCAAGCCATATCATGGATGGTGCAATGTCGAAAGACCTGCTAGACAAGGGCATCAAGCGCCTGGAATGGGCAAGAGAACACATGAGGGTTCTGGGCAACATCCGAAATGATCTCAAGAAGAGCAAGGTACTCAAAGGGGTCAAGATAGGAATGGCCCTCCATGTGGAAGCAAAGACGGGCATACTCGCTCTGACCCTCAAGGAAGCCGGTGCTGATGTGAGACTGGCATCATGCAACCCCCTGTCCACCGATGATTCCATACCCATGGCTCTGAACAAGCGTTACGAACTGCCCACTTTTGCCAAGATGGGTGAGACCAAGAAGGAGTACTATTCAAATCTGAACTCGGTCCTGGACCATGACCCGGAGATCCTCATAGATGACGGCGGAGACCTGATCGCCATGGTGCACACCAAACGTAAGGAGCTTCTGGACGTTGTGAAAGGAGCGAACGAAGAAACGACCACAGGGGTCGTCAGACTGAAGGCTATGGAGAAGGACGGAGCTTTGAAGTTCCCGGTCATCAACGTCAACGACGCTCAGATGAAACACTTCTTCGACAACCGTTATGGGACCGGCCAGTCGACGGTCGACGGCATCATGTCGGCAACCAACCTCCTGATTGCGGGGAGGAAGGTGGTGGTAGCGGGATACGGATGGTGCGGAAGAGGCGTGGCGATGAGGATGGACGGAATGGGAGCGAACGTTTCGGTGACGGAGGTTGACCCAGTCAAAGCGATAGAAGCCAAGATGGACGGATTCTCGGTGGAGCCGATGTTGGAGGCGATAACGGATGCGGATTTCGTGGTTACCACAACGGGCTGCAAGGATGTAGTGACCGAGAAACACCTGAGGGCGGCCAAGGACGGTTGCGTCCTGTCCAACGCTGGCCATTTCGACAACGAAGTGTCCAAGTCGGCTCTCAAGAAGCTGTCAAAGGGGAAGAGAAAGGTGCGGGACTTCGTGGAAGAGTTCACATTCAAGAACGGGAAGAAGGTCTACCTGCTTGGGGACGGAAGGCTGATCAATCTGGTTGCTGGACAAGGACACCCGGTGGAGATAATGGACATGAGCTTTAGTATCCAGGCCATGTCCGCGGAATATCTTCTAAAGAACCACGGGAAGATGGAGAACAGGGTGTATGAGGTGCCCAGGCAGATCGACGAGAGGGTGGCCAGGATCGAGTTGAAACACATGGGAGTGAACATCGACAAGCTCACCAAGGAACAGAAGGATTACATCTCGGGCTGGGGAGAAGGAACGTAGGGAGCTGGACCAAGGTTTTGGCAATGGCATTTCCCGACGGTTTTGCATTCGCCACCGACTTCGATGGAACGGTCACAGTGACTGATGTCGCGGCATTGCTTTTGGATGAATTCACTGATGATGGATGGAAGCAAATCGAAAAGGTATACAGGGAGGGGGAGATAACCTGCCGTGAGGCCTTGAGGACGCAGTTCGAGACGCTCAAGGGGACAAAAAAGGAGATGACCGATTTCATGGACGCAAATGCGAGGATCGATCCGGACTTCAAACCCTTCCTTTCATACTGCAGGGAGAATGAGATCCCGGTCAGGATAGTCAGCGAGG
>JAZGCT010000105.1:0-3693 GCA_036477085.1 Thermoplasmata archaeon
ATCAATCAAACGTCATCTTACTTGACCGCTGTATCTTCTATGGTCTTTGTCGCTATGTGGGCTATATAGAGTTGTTGCGTCAGTCCGAGGAACTGTTACAAAGGAATTGGTCATTTCACAAACCTGGAGGATATACGATATTAGGACGGTCAAGTGTTGCCTTGCCGAATGAAACGCGCGTGGTGTACGGGACTATTCCTGTCTCTCGTCCATTGGATCAGGCACTTCCGGAATTTGGAGCATACCACGCCAATGTAGATCTACCTGCTCAGGTCAATGCTGCTATCGGAATTGTGCAGTATATGTGGTCTCGGACACCGCGGCTGGGACCTCATAACGACCGAACACCTCAAAGCCTGGGGCCATTGACGAGACTAGATCTGCTTGAAAGGGGTGCATGGTCGACGCAATGTGGCGACTTCCAATATATATTCGTGAATCTTGCCGCCGCTTCGTCTAAGGTTTCCGGGGTAAGGTATGTCAGCCTCTTACAGTATTATCCTATGTTTTCTGGTCTGATACCCCATTCTCACGCTGCGGTCGAGATTCTGACCGAAGGGCACAAATGGGTTGTGATTGATCCTTGGTTTGGCTTGTTATTCCAAGATGAGGGAAGGCTTTTGAGTGCTAGTGAGATTGCTGAGATGAGTGCAAGCGATCGAAAGCGAATCACGGTCAGGCATTTTCTCCAAGGGAGACCTTCTCCATTTGACTTAGAGCGCTACGAGGGCAGCTATCCGTCGTATGGGTATTGGGGGTACTTTGGAACCATTCTAATGGGTCCGAACGAAACTCCTTTGTTTCGTAGCCCTAGTCGGAGAGTCTCGAGTACTTGACGCTCAACAGGAGACCCTCTGCGGTTGAAATGTGGATGTTGGTATCAGGAGGAACCCAAGAGCTATCGTCTCATCCCGAGACTACGACGACTCTGTGAGGCGGGGTGGATTCCTGGACAATTGTTTTGATACCCCAGGTCCTCCTGAGCAACAGTTCATCTGGTACTCGGCACCTGTCTAGGTCTTTCTGGCTTGGCAGAATGTTGTGGCTGCGCGTTCTTCTGAGGCCAGAAGGTAGATATCCGGAAGCCTCAGATCGTCGATCGTGAAGTAGAGCTGTGCACTGATGACCACTGTGCATTCGTGTGCGATGAAGCAACCTAGGCACCACCCAGTGATTCCGAGAATCGAAATGCGAGAAGTGTCGAAACATTATTCGTCACAAGTCTCGAACATTCTGGCTTCCGTGAGCGCGATGGTACTTGGCCGGGCAGAGGGTCACAATAAGTCCAAGAGGACAGTTGCTGTGGATAAGGTGTCCTTGAGCATTAACGCAGGGGAACAGGTTGGGATCATCGGTTCTAATGGTGCTGGCAAGTCCACATTGTTACGTATGATCGCAGGACTTGTGCCGCCCACGTCAGGCCGGCTCGAGGTGCAAGGGCATGTCACGGCTGTCTTTACGCTCGGTCTTGGTCTAAGAGAAGACCTCACCGGTCGGCAAAATATCTATGCCAATGGAGAGCTCCAAGGCAAGGACCGAGAAGAAATCGACCAGGTCATCGAAAAGATAATTGAGTTTACTGATATCGGAGAATTTATCGACTATCCCTTACGAACCTATTCAACGGGAATGAAGTCTCGTTTAGCTTTTTCCATGCTCATGCACATCGATCCTGAAATCCTGATCATCGACGAGGCCTTGTCAGCTGGTGACGGCTTCTTCATTGACAAAGCGAGAGAGAAAATGACGGAGATCTGCGATAGAGGGAAGATCAGCATCATTGTCTCTCACGCGATGCAGAGCATAGTGGACATGTGCACCAGATGCGTATGGATGGAAGACGGGCGTGTGGTGATGGACGGCGATCCCACTGGGGTCACCCGGGCCTATCTCGGCTCGGTTCGAAAACGAGATGAGACTGCCTTAGCCCAGAAGGTCAGCGGGCATGTCGATGCACAGTCGTTGCGATTTGGCTGCCAGATCGTACGCTTCGATCTCAAGGCCCTTGGGAGACCGGGTAGCCAGAACATTATCTTTTCTGGCGAGGATGTCGAATTTCACGTGGGACTACGCGTGGACCTGACGCTCGGGTCTCCCGAGCTACGGCTTCAAATCGTTCGAGTGGACGGCCTGGTGGTGGTGGAAAGCTTCCACGGTGAAACTGCGCAGGATGGGATGCGTGCGTGCATCGGGACTGTTGGTTACAGCATCGCTATGCGGCCCGTTGTCCTTGGAACAGGGATCTACCGGGCAACAGTTGAGCTCTTAGATCATCGTGAAATGGTGGCGATGCGATCGATCGTCTTGGAAGTCGTTGCCTGGAATACTCCGACAGGGGGAAGACCTGTCTTATTGTATCCCTGTTCAGTCAGCGCGCAGCAAGTTGGTTGAAAGGGGTTCGTGTGACGATGCTAGGTTTTGATCGCCATGATCTGAAGATGATGAAGGTGTTCTTCGGTATGAACATTAGGGATAAGTACTTGGGCTCTCGTCTCGGGAGGGTCTGGGCGGTGGCGAACCCCTTACTCCTGCTCGCGCTATTCACATTTGTATTTGGCTACGTGTTTAAAATGCGGGCGCCCGGAGCGGAAACCAACTTATCGTACGCCATTTGGCTTATTAGTGGGTATGGTCCCTGGATAGCGACCGCAGAGGCCCTCATGGCAGCATCCATGTCAGTCGTTGCCAATGCAGGCTTAGTGAAGAACATGCCCTTCAAGACAGAGATCTTGCCGGTTGCGGCCGCGTTGACAGGCCTCGTGCCGTTAAGCGTCAGTCTCAGTTTTCTGGCTGTCTTACTTATTGTCGATGGGAACATGTTGTCCTGGCATGCCGTGTTGAGCCTGGTCGTCCTTGTGCTCCAATTCTCACTCATTATCTCGCTAGGATTCGTGATGGCGGCGATTACCGTCTTTGTCCGAGACTTTGTCATCGCCCTGCCAAACATTCTACTGATTCTGTTATTCTCCACACCCATTTTCTATCCTGTCAGTAGTACTCCTGCGTTCATTCAGGCGATCTCCGTGTGCAATCCCTTTTATATTATCTCGGATGGCTACCGCCGAGCTTTGATCTACCATCATGCCCCGAATATGATTGGGTTGATCTATGTGGGAATACTCTCTCTGGTCTTGGCCTTCGTTGGGTTGAAACTCTTCCGCCGATATAAGGGGTATTTTGAAGCGAGGCTGTGAAGCGTTGGCGAGGTATGTTGCAGCAAAGGAGCTACGATGAGTGGCGACCACGGCTTCTGGGCTCATGAAACGTCCTGTGTGGAGGATTCTGCCGGAATCGGAGAAGGGACCAAGATTTGGCATTTCTCTCACATCATGAAGGGCGCTGCAGTGGGGAAGAACTGTTCGATCGGTCAGAATGTCTTCATCGGGGCGGGGGCTATCATCGGGAATGGAGTCAAGATCCAGAACAATGTCTCTGTTTATGATCGTGTGACGCTGGAAGATTGTGTATTCTGTGGACCGTCCATGGTATTCACAAATGTCATCAACCCCCGGAGCCACATCTCTCGCAAGCATGAGTTTCGAACAACTCCTCTCCGCGAGGGAGCAACGATCGGCGCGAACGCGACCATCCTTTGCGGACTCACGATCGGTCAGTTTGCCTTCATCGGGGCGGGTGCCGTGGTGACGAGAGATGTCCCCGACTTTGCTCTGGTCACGGGCAATCCTGGCCACC
>JAZGCT010000106.1:0-2612 GCA_036477085.1 Thermoplasmata archaeon
TCTTCGTCAAAGACCCCGACAAGTTCGTGGCCAGCCTTCCCTATCCAAAGCGGGATGTCCCTCCTCGACCCGGGATCGTCTGAAAGTATGGAGACTATTTCGCCGACTCTTCCTTCCCTAATTGCACGAACCAGTTCCATCAAGGGTCCCGGGCAGAAGCTCCCTCGGGCGTCAATTGAAACCGCCAGTTCTACTTCTCCCGTCATCGCTGCACCACGAAATCGAACGACATGAAAAGTTCGAAGAACCTAATAACACTTCGGTCGATGGTGACCGACATCACGATTCTCGTTCTTCCAGCAGAGCGTCCATTGCCTCGAATGCAAACCTTATGTGCGGAATGGTTATGGAACCTCCCACGACGAGTGCTATTGAAAGGGCCTCATGAATCTCCTCGGGCGGAACCTCCTCCCCCACGCATCTGTCCATGTGGTAGAATATGCACTCGTTGCATCTGAGCACGACAGAAGCGACCAACCCCATCAGCTCCTTGGTCTTTACAGGCAGTGCGCCTCCCTTGTAGGCCCGGTCGTCCAGTGCGAAAAACCTCTGTATCTCCAGATTTCCAGATGCCAGAACCTTCTCGTTCATTCTTGCCCGGTATTCCCTCATCTCCTCGATGTTGACCATGGTGATTCCCCCTGTTACGGCGTCATTACTGAAACATGGTCAAACGAAAAAAACGTTCGCTTTGGAGGTACTCGACACTGGCCTAGTTGTCCATCAGCTTGGCGCTGAGGTTCTGTCTTGCCAGAAGTCGTGCGATATCTTCGAACGCCAGCTCCACGTTCGAGCCTGTCTTTGCACTGGTCAGTTTATGAGTGGATTCGTAACTCTCGGACAGCTTCTCGATGTCGCTCTCGGTGATAACGTACTCACCCTCAAGGTCGGCCTTGTTGGCCAGAACCTCGACAGGGATCTTGCCGGTGACGTTGAAGGCGCTCATTATCCAGTCCTCGAGGCTCTCGAACGTCTCTCCAACTGTCAGATCGCAAACCGCGATCAGTCCTTGAGCACCGAAGAAATAGGCCTCCCTAAGCAGGCTCCTGAACTCCCTGGCACCCATGATGTCGTAGATGATCATTGCGATCTCGTACTCGACCCCCAGCTCCGGGAATGGGACTATCTCCTTCTTCTTGGTGACCTTTGCTCCGAGAGTTGCGAGATACTTGTCCTCAAAGGTGTCATAAACGAATCTTCTGACCAGACTGGTCTTCCCCACGGAGTTGTCCCCGACCATGCAGACCTTAGCCTTTATCTTCTCACGTCTCAGGGGCGCCACGAGTGAACCTCCGTGGCATTCCATTCGGCAGTGTGGAAATAAGGGTTTCTTTTTCATTATCATATATGATAAGTGTTGGCCAGACAGGACAAACAGGTGTTAGATCACCTTGAAAACGAGAAGAACCTGGAAATCCGGGGAAGAACATGGGACAAGGTCTCTGGGTACCTATCGGAGGTCTCGAGCACCAATCGGTCAAAGCTCCACGACTTTGGCGGGAAACCAACCCTTCGAGAAATCTGTCACGTAGACCTTGGTGGGTGAGATCCTGCATATCGTGTAGCTGGGGTCCTGCATGAAACCGGCAATCTCTGGGATCTTCGCCAGAAGCAGTTCCTCGCCCTTCTTCTTCCCGTCACTGCCGTCGGGCAGATGTTCGATTTCAGCACTTCCCTGCAAGAACTTGTCCGGAACCTGTCTGTCCACACAGAAAGCTACGTTGGAATCCTTCTTTGAATTCTCCAGGGTCTTGGTCCCTTGAGTTAGGAGACAATAGAAGTCAGTGCCATCCTCCGCGAAATATGTGGACGCGATCCATAACCCATCTTCCCCCGAGGTGCCCAACACGCATACCTGATTTGCTCTATATACTTCATCTATGACCTGCATAGTCTCTTCCATATGACCCTCTCCTCACGATTCTGATTTCGTTGGAAGGACTTAACAGTTTCGATAGTTCAAAGGAATTATCCAATCCTGTTCCGATTGAGGCGGAAGGGAGGATAAAATGGCGACGTTCGAGGTCAAGACCAGTTCCACGGTAGAGCTGGTGGACATAATCGACAAGACCGAAAGAATCTACATCCTCTCGTGTGGCGTACCTGGGATAGAAATGGAACAGCTGAGAAGGGCCAGTCTCCTCACGAAAGAGTACTTCGAGAAGTTCTGCAAGCGGGGCTAGGATAGAAGTTGAGTTCACTCAGATATCTCTTCAAGGTACAGCCTGCCCTCGTCGGTGATCCCGAGCTTCCTTATTACACTTGTAGCATAACCGTTGAGCACCTCAGACTCAACGCTGGTGACCAATACGAGGTCGCGATAGAGCATTGACGCGGTGTAACATCTGAGATCCGCCAGTTCGACACCGATCTCGTTCGATATGGTCCTTTCCGATGCTTCCGGAACTGTCTCCAGATAGCTGAGTATCTTCCTTTCTTTCTCTTCATCCCGCAGATCGCAAAAGTGAGTTATCCCGCTGATGTCCTCGAGCCTCTTCATGCGCTTCTTTATCTCCACCAGCTCGTCATAGAGCTTTGCCATGTCCATGTCCTGCCTCCGTTCGAATCGTAGGCTACAAAGCATATTTATTGGTTGTTGAGCAACCAATCAA
>JAZGCT010000107.1:0-2691 GCA_036477085.1 Thermoplasmata archaeon
GTCCAGAACACCTTTCAGCGCCGCGAAGAACTCGTCCTTGGCATCCACGATCTCGTAGTTGACATCGAGATCCTCCAGCATGCTAGCGACCTGCTCCCTCTCACCCTTTCTCATGAGGCCGGTGTCAACGTAAATGCTCAACAGGTTGTCCCCGATGGCCCTGCTGACGATGACCGCCGCCACCGCGCTGTCCACACCGCCTGAGGTCGCTACCACTGCCTTCCCGTCTATCTCCTCTCTGACCTTCTCTATGGTCTCGTCAATGAACTTGGAAGCGTCGAACAATCAATCACCGAGGCTCTTGGAATCTTCGAGTGTCCATTCCAGCAGCTTGAGTCTGTGTTTCTTCAGGTTCTTTGCCAGCGTCTTGTCGGAAAGTGCGAGTATCTCTACTGCCAGAAGCGCGGCGTTCTCTCCCCTGTCAAGTCCAACGGCAGCAACGGGTATCCCCGGGGGCATCTGGACGATCGAGAGGATGGAATCTAGGTTCACCTTGCCGCTGACCGGAACGCCGATCACTGGCTTGGTGGTTTGGGCTGCTACGGCCCCGGGAAGAGCCGCTGAGAGTCCGGCGACCGCTATGAAAACATCGGCCTGGCTCTTCTCCACCGTCTCCACCAGATGCCGTGACGTCCTGTGTGCTGAGGCAACGACCATCTTGTTCTCGATCTTGAACTGATCCAAAATGTTCTTTGCCTTCTTCCCTACCTCCAGATCGGACTTGCTTCCCAGGATTATGAGGACTGACATCAACCTCAGAAAGACGACTTAGGAAATAATGTTTTCCAGAATCAAGATTTCATTATGGCCAGCAGGAACAGACCAACAGCGATTGCTGCGCCTATAACCGCGGCCAGTATGACCGCAATAGATTGTGAAATGACCTGAGTTATCCGCACAAACTCATCGAGCGGCCCGTAGTTGCTGAAAACGAACGTCACAACGATACCGATTATAAGGCCGATCACAAGCAGTCCAGCACCGATCTTCCTGCTCTTCCCACTTCCGAAGTAGGCGGTAAACACTCCTGCTATGGATAGGAGGAGCGAAAATACCAACAGTAGAACTGTAAGGAAGTTCATTGGGTCCCAGAAGTTCAAGAAATCCGTCATCGTTCAATCTCCTAAAACCTGATACCTGTCAGGGTTTTGGTGTCGATTACTCCCGAGATGGTCCTGACCTTGTCGACCACGATCTGTCCCAGGATGTTGAAATCGTCTGCCTCGATCTTTGCGATGAGGTCGTACTCCCCGAACAGGGGATGCAGCTCAACGATTTCTGGCACGGTTTGCAGTTGCTCATAGACCTCATGCTCCTTTGCCGGAGCCGTGCTTATGAGAACGAATCCAATAGCCATATCCAACAACCCGATATGGAGAAGTTTTGTCTCTAATTAAATGTTTCTATATTGATGAACGGGTCCAGTGAACCTTTCAACCGTCCTGGAGTCTCTCAATCCTCTCCTCTATCTGCTCCCATGTGGGTATGTTCGTCTGAGGGCCTTTCTTCTCCACTACGTAGCTCGCGGTGGCAGAGCCAATAAGTCCGCATCTTTCCAGGTCCGAACCCTTTTGCAGGCCTGCGAAGAATCCCGCCCGGTACGCATCACCCGCACCGGTCGCGTCTTCAACCCGGTCCGGCTGGATGGACGGGATGAACAACCTCTTGTCCTGGGTGATTATGGTGCTGCCCTTGCCGCCTTTGGTCGCGATCAGGACGTCCACGAAATCCAGGAGCCCTGTGTCCTCCTTCAGGTTGAGGTAGGCCATCGCTGTCTGTACCTCCCTCTGGTTCCCGAAGAAGTAGTCGGCCTTCTGGACAATTCCCTTGAACGATTCCGATGTGTACACGTAGGACAGCTCCTGAGCCGGATCGAAGGATATCTTCTTTCCCAGGCTGGATGCTAGATCGGCGACCCTTTGGTAGTATTCCGGTCTGCCGGTTCCAATGTGGATCATCTGAGAGCTCTCGACCGTGTGCGATTGCAGCTCGAAGTTGGCTGCCTCTTTCATGGGACCCTGGTCTATGATGGTCATCTGGTTCTGGTCCGGGTCGGAGAATATCCAGGCCTGTGGCGTTGAGTATCCACCCACTGTTCGCAGGTCTTGGATGTCAACGCCAGCCTTCTTGAGAGCGCTTCTATAACCTTTGGGAAAACCTTCGCCGATGAACGAGGCGAGAGCTGTCCTCACTCCCAGCTTGGTGGCGACCATTGCTATGTTGGCCCCAGTTCCTCCATACACTATCTCGGGTCCGGACGTGGCCATTGAAGAATTCGCCTTGGGCAGTCTCGGCACGCTGAATATGTTGTCAACAACCACATGGCCGAACACTCCCAGGAAGTTCTCCTCCATCTCTCACCACCTCTGGATCTCAGACATGATGTCCGCGTAACCTTCGATCTCGATGTGTTCCAGACCCTCCTTCCTGTAATGAGAAAGCAGGTCCCCTTTGGCGAACACCACATCGCACGATTTCGCGGGACAGATGTCGTTCATGCCATCACCTGCATATATTATCTTCTTTCCCTCGTTCTTCCAGTCCTTCAGGACCTCCAACTTGCACGTGCCGCAGTCCGCACATTTTGGTGAGGCATTCGGGAAGCTTATCCTTATTCTCCCGTCCTCGAAGTGGGCCTTGTTGGTGAAGAAAGGAACATCGATGTTGTTCACCCGAAGTAGATGCTCTATG
>JAZGCT010000108.1:0-21573 GCA_036477085.1 Thermoplasmata archaeon
GCTGGATTGGGAACTTAGATACACACACATGAAGATGCATACATCCCAGCACGTTCTTTCGAGCGTTGTGTACAGGATGTTCAAGGCGAGGACCGCTGGAAACCAGATACATGCGGACCATTCCAGGGTGGACTTCCAGCCCATCAAGTTCGAGGATGAGGACCTTGAGAAGGTGGAGCAGGAGTGCAACGAAATCATTGACCGGGGGGTGCTGGTGCACATCTACGAAGAGACCAGACCTGTCCTGGAAGAGAAGATGACCGAACAGAGATACATTCTGAATATGATCCCCAAGAGGATTCCCAAACTCAGAGTCATTGACATCTTGGGCGTGGATATCTGCCCTTGCGCCGGGACGCACGTGAAGAACACTTCAGAACTCGGGAAGGTCCATATATTGGAGAGAAGGAGCAAGGGAAAGGACATCGACAGGATCGTCTACGAGCTGCTCTGACCCGCTTTCATCGCCTTCAGCTGTCTGATCATCTCTGGCAGAACATCGAACAGGTTTCCTATGATCCCATAATCAGCAACC
This sequence comes from Thermoplasmata archaeon, assembly GCA_036477085.1. GTDB lineage: Archaea > Thermoplasmatota > Thermoplasmata > RBG-16-68-12 > SOIM01 > JAGLME01. Next base: position 536 of record JAZGCT010000108.1, read on the forward strand.
TCGAAGATTGATGCCTTTGGGTCGGCGTTGATTGCCACTATCTTCTCTGAACGATTCATTCCAGCCAAGTGCTGGACCGCGCCCGAGATCCCAATCGCGAAGTACAGCCTGGGTCTGATCGTCTTTCCAGTCTGACCGATCTGCCTCTCCCTTGGGAACCATCCTATGTCGACAATCTTCCTTGACGCACCGACGACGCCTTGAAGAAGCTCAGCAAGCTCATCCAGAAGAACGAAGTTCTCTTTCTTTTTGAGACCGTAGCCGCCGGAAACGACTATCTCGGACTTGGACAGCATATCGGCCTCTTCTTCGTGTTCGACCACCTCGAGGCACCGGGTGTCGATATCTTCCTGGGTAAGCTGGACGGTCTCCTTCAGTATCTCGCCTTTCCGAGCAGGGTCCTTGTCCGGGGCGGGGAACACGTTGGGTCTCGCGGACGCCATTTGAGGCTTGGTCTTCTTACAGATAATGTGAGCTAGGCTCTTCCCGCCGAACGCCGGTCTGATCATCTCCAGATAACCATCTTCGGTAACATCGAATGCGGTGCAATCGGCGGCAAGTCCGGTATGAGTGTATGCGTGCAAACGACCGGCCACCTCCCTTCCGTTCATGGTCGCACCGAATAACAGGGCATCCGGTCTTCTCTTCCGAACGAGTTCGGCCAGGGCCTTGGCGTAAGGTCGAGGAGCGTAATTCTCCAGTAGATCATGTTCGATGTAATGGACCTTGTCACAACCGAACTGGATCGCCTCCCCGGCGAGGTTCTCAACGCCTTTCCCCAGCAGTGCTCCTGAGAGCTCCTGTCCGAGCATTTCAGCAATTCTTCTGCCCTCGCCAATGAGCTGGATGGAGGCATTCCTAAGCTTGTTCTTCCGGTGTTCCAGGAACACCATCACTCCCTTGTATTCTCCAGTTTCCATCTTCTAGCCTCTTATGAATCCGTCCCTTACCAGCCGGCTTATCAGGTCTGAAACGTTCTTCTCCGGGTTGCCAGAGAATAACTCCCCCTTCCTGCTGGGAAGCTCTACAGTATCTATCTTGGACACGATGGTCGGGGAGCCGTTCAAACCCAGTTTTGACTCGTCCAGACCGGCATCCTTGGCGCTCCAGGTTTGAATCACGTTGCCCCGTTTGGCCCTGATCTTCCTGGAGAGCGTGGGCTCCCTTGGCCGGTTGCACTTGAACTTCACTGTCAGAAGTGCCGGGAACGTCGTCTCCCAGGTCTCGAACCCGAACTCGACCTGTCTCTTGGCGATGACCTTATCATTCTCGATCTTAGCCTCGGTGACGTAAGTGATCTGGGGAATCTCAAGATGACCTGCAATCCCTGGACCGACATGTCCGGTTGAGCTGTCCGATGTCTCCTCCCCGCACAGAATCAGATCGATCTTTCCCAGAAGGGAAATGGTTCCGGCCAGAGCATATGAAGTAGGGGTTGTGTCAGAACCTGCAAGAGCCCTGTCGGAAAGAAGAACCGCCCTGTCCGCCCCCATGCCGATCGCCATCCTCAGAGACCGCACAAAAGACCTTGAGCCCATTGAAAGGGCTATCACCTCACCGCCGTGTTCATCCTTGAAACCGAGGGCCATCTCCACCGCGTTCTTGTCCGCCGGATTCATCTCGCTCTCGACGCCCTCCCTCCTGAGGGTCTTCTTCACAGGGTCGATCTCCAACTGCTCCCCTTTTGGCACCTGCTTTATGCACACGACTATCTTCAGCCCCTCTTTGGGGGGTCTTGCCTCCTGGCCGTCATCCAAATCATTCACCTGTCCTTAACCGAAGGGGAAAAAGAAGCAAGAGTAGCCGATGTATTATTCTTTCGGTTTGATTACATCGATCTGAGTCCGCTCATCATGTCCCTGAGCATGTTGAGTACCGAGACCTTGCCGAACATCTCGTCCTTGCCAATATCAAAGATCTTCTCCTTGCCCTGGCCATCAACGGTGTACATTCTGTCAAAGAAGTCGCAGACCATCCTCGGGTAGGCCGTGAAGATTCTCGGGTTCTGCAGGAAGTAAGGAGTATTCTTGAACTTCACCATGTCGTTCATGATCCCCCTCTTCTTCAAGAAATCGGGGTAGGCCGAAAGTCCCATGTGAGAGTAATCGCCCTTCTGCCTAGCTTGAATGATCGCCTCCGCAGCAGAAATGCCTGAGACCACTGCCAGATCCACGCCCCTGTAAGTGTAACCGTGATTAATCACCATGGCAGCAGCATCCCCCACGGCCAGGAAGTTGTCCTTGAACAGGGAGGGCAGGGTGTTCACACCGAGTTCGGGGATCATGTGTGCGGAGTACTCCACCACCGTTCCTCCGCTCACCAGCTTCTGGATGAACGGGTGGAGCTTCAGGTTCTCGATTATTTCGAATATCTCCTTCTTTTGGAGTGAAAGGTCCTCTGAGCTGACAACTGCGCCGAGTGATAACGTGTCCTTGTTGGTGTACAGGAAACCGCCGCCCCTCAGATAGTCTGTGGCATAACCCAGGAAACTATAGGCAGCACCTTCCTTCTTTCCGAGGTTGAACCTGTCCTGTATCGTTTCCTTGGGGAGCTTTATGGTCTCCTTCACCGCGACCGAGACTTCTTTGGCAGTAAGTTCCCTCCTCAGACCGGCCTTCTGGGCGAAGTCTGACACGACACCGTCCGCTGCCACTACGACGTTGCTTCTCACCATATCTGGACCCGCGATGATGCCAGCGATCTTGCCGTTCTCCCAGTAGAGGTCATCCACTCTTGTACCGGTTATCAGCAGGGCTCCTGCTTCCTCTGCCTTCTTTGCCATCCATGTATCGAACTTCTCCCTCAATGCGGTGAAGCTCTGTGTCGAGACGCCATCGGCCGAGGAGGAATCGAACTTCATGGTCACGGAATTGAACTCGGTCATGAAGACCAGGTTCTCCTGCGTCACATACCTCTCGATGGGTGCTTCTTTCCAGAAATCGGGATATATCTCTGGAAATGGATATGAGTATATCCTGCCGCCGAAGACGTTCTTGGACCCTGGCCTGTTCGACCTTTCCACGAACAGAACATTAAAACCTTCCTTGGCCAAACGATAGGCGGTAGATGAGCCAGCTGGTCCGGCCCCTATTATCACAACATCAAACTCGTCCATTCCCTACACCGACACCCAGCAAAGGGGATGGTTCGTATAACATCATGGTCGGTTTATATTTTTCCCGTGGAATGAACATCAGGGTAACTATTTAAGAACGCAGATAGGTGCGTCGTCGGATGGCGGAAGAGAAGAGCACAGCGGAGACGAAGCTCAGCGTGGACGACCGACTTGGGATCAACAAGTTCACCACGGATGAGGAGCCGTTCATCGAGGTGGACACCGCCCTGTGCAAGACATGCCAACTGAAACCGTGTCTCTACATCTGTCCGGCCCGGGTGTACACGCTTGAGGGAGACGATCTCGTCTACAATCCGGAAGGATGCATCGAACTGGGTGTGTGCAAGGTAGTCTGCCGAGAGCTCGGCAAGAACGCCATCAAGTGGTCCTATCCCCGCGGAGGATACGGGATCAGATTCAGATTTGGGTGAACCTCTTCTTCTCCAACTCCTCACGGTCGAAGACGACCTCGCCGTCATATATTATTCTGAATATCTTGTAGAAGGGGATCGTTGCCTGAGTTGCGCTAAAGAATGATTTCCCAAGTTCTGTCAATTCATCTCCGGTGATGATGACGAAGCCCTCGGCGGTGTCTCGAGATCTGTACCATATCTCCGCTTTGGAGATGTCCTTGTCCTCCCTCCACTTGAGCTCGTTGAGGATCTCCCGTGGGGTCATCGATGCCGTCTATGAACCGACGGACTAATAACCCTTATCTCCAAAACGATGACTCGAATGCCAAATGGATTGTCTACCAAAACTTTATGAGTTTGAAAACGGTTTACGGTGGCGTGGTGGTCATGTCCCCAAAGGCAAAGGTAGAGGAGAGATGGTTTGAGGTTCTTGACAAAGAACTGGAGAAGAGAACGGACGATATCATCAACAGCATCGGGGAACAGAATTCCCAGAAGGTGCAGCTCAACAAGCAGTTGATCGGGGATATCTGGGAGATATGGAAGAGGTTCAACAAGATAAATGTCCATTTCGCTATGGAGCCTCATTACAATGCGTTCGCCCAGTTCGAAGAATTCCCTTACGGAGCTTGGGATTGGAGGCCTTCGTTCAACGTTGCGAGCGTTAACATTCTCCAATTGGTGGACAGGACCCAGGAGCAGGGCCGAACGGGCGATTCACTCATCCTGAGCTACGTGCCGGCGAAGGATGACAAGATCCATTTGAGGGCGGAGTTCCTCTATTGCGAAGGAGAGCACTACTACAAGTACTCCGGATGGAGAAGGATGTTCGCCAAACACACGCTTTACGACAAGCAGGTGGACAAGGTGAACTTGGACGACCTTCACGCGATCTTCGCGGACATAATTGCGGCCTGGTATGAATCGCATCTCAGGCGGAACCGGGAGATACTGCTCAAGCACCTGAAGGGCAGCTACAAGCACATGGAGACGTTCACGCAGTAGAGCTGGACCTTTTCGAGCCGTAAGATCTTTTTCAGACATCGAGAGCTCCGATTCCATTCTGGTGTCGCAATATGATACATCAACCCCTTTGACAGTAATCCCGAATAGCACGAAGACAGCTCCTTGGCACCTCACTTTCACCCACCTCTCCCGCTAAATCTTATAAGTAAATGGACGATAAGGTAGTGGTGATAGATTGGCTTCCAAAACGATAGAGGAGTTGCCAGGAGTAGGACCCGCAACAGCAGATAAGTTGCATGAAGCCGGATACAATGACCTGATGGCCATCGCAGTGGCGTCACCTCAAATGCTCGCCGAGGCGGCCGAACTTGGTCAAAGCTCCGCACATAAGATAATTCTCGCGGCCCGGCAAGAGGCCGATATCGGAGGGTTCGAGACGGGAGACGCCCTTCTCGAGAAGAGAAAGAAGATCGGCAGGATCACGACCGGTTCAAAAGCATTGAACGAGTTATTGGGGGGAGGATTCGAAACACAGGCGATAACCGAGCTGTACGGAGAGTTCGGGTCTGGAAAGACTCAGATTGCCCACCAGCTTGCCGTCAATGTCACCATGCCCAAGGACCAGGGGGGTCTTGATGGCGACACCCTCTGGATAGACAGCGAGAACACCTTCAGACCCAGCAGGATAGGGCAGATGGTAGCAGCTTTGGAACTTGATCCAGAGACGGTATTGAAGAGAGTTCACGTCGCAAGGGCATACAACTCCCATCACCAGATGCTCTTGGTTGACAAAGCGATGGAAGAGGCCGAGAAGTTCCCCATCAAGCTCCTGGTGGTCGATTCGATGACCGCGCACTTCAGAGCGGAATACATCGGCAGAGGCGCACTGGCTGAGAGACAGCAACTGTTGAACAAGCACATGCATGCACTGCTGCGATTCGGGGACATCTACGACGCTGCTATCTGCGCGACGAACCAGGTCCAAGCAAAGCCGGACGCTTTCTTCGGAGACCCGACCAGACCCATTGGAGGTCACATAGTCGGACACACGGCGACATTCAGGATCTACCTCAGGAAGAGCAAGGGCGGAAAGAGGATAGCTCGTCTGACAGATTCTCCCAATCTGCCCGAAGGAGAGGCGGTCTTTATGGTAACGGAGGATGGAATCGGGGACTAGTCCAGGTCTTGCCTCAGTAATAGCTCTTTCCAATAATGTTGCCGAAACCCTTTTATGAACGCCCCAATCTGGAGTGGCACAACCGTAGTCCCAGAGCTTGATGTTGGAGGGCTCCGGGAAGGAAACGGGAGGAAAATGTATGAAGTATAACATAACTGGGGACAATCTCCAGATTGTGACATGTGAACTGGCTCCTAATGAGAGAGTGTACGCCGAGGCGGGAGCTATGGTCTACATGTCCGGGAATATGACCTTCGAAGCTAGAGCAAAGGGCGGAGTCATGAAGGGGCTGAAGAGGAAGCTTGCAGGAGAGTCCTTCTTCTTGACCGAGTTCACGCCGGCCCAGAGCCCAGGATACGTGGGCTTCGGAGGGAGAGCGCCGGGGACGATAAAGTGCATCGAGCTGGTGCCCGGCAGAGAGTTCATGGTTCAGAAGGATGCTTTCCTCTGCGCCGAGAACAGTGTGGCCCTGGACATGGCATGGCAGAAGAAACTGGGCGCTTCTCTGTTTGGCGGAGAAGGGTTCATTCTGCAGAAGCTGTCCGGACAAGGCAAGGCCTTCATCCACGCCGCCGGTGACTTCGTAGAGATGAATCTGGCTCCAGGTCAGGTCATCAAGGTGGACACAGGTTCTGTAGTGGGCTGGGATGCCTCAGTGACCTTCGACATTCAGAGGTCCGGTGGATTGAAGACCATGATGTTCTCGGGAGAGGGGATCTTCCTCACGACCCTAACAGGTCCTGGAAAGATACTGCTCCAGTCGATGAACCTTCCAGAGCTGGCAGCCACGCTGAGCAGATACATGCCTCAGCAGTCTTCCGGTTCGTCGAGCCTCTTCGGTTGAACACGACAGAGGACCTCAGATGAGCAGCGGCAAGGCAGCAACCTTGGCAATACTGATATTCCTAGCGATAGTCGCAGCGCTCCTGCTGGTTCTGCACTTCTTGGGAGCGCTCTTGTGGGCCGTAGCCTTTCTGGGCCTCTTCGTGTTGATCGGACTGGTCGTCTTCATTGTAGCCTTCGGACTGGTGATGATACCTCTCACGTTCTACTATATGCTCAAGAAGAAGCCCGTTGTCCAGGAATACGGCAACTACACGCTGGATGGCGTCAAAGGGAAGGAAGACTGGGTCAAGAAGGGATGAAGCGGAAGGCTCTGAATTCAAAACCGCTTTATATCAATCCAAAGTTATTCCAGTAGAATGAAGGTCCATTACATCATGGGCACGGGTATCGACGCCAACATCTTCTTCATTGAGGCCGAGAAACCCATTCTGATTGATGCTGGTACCGGATGGAACACCGCTGGAGCCGTAAAGGCGATTGAGGAGCACATCGATCCCAAAAGTATCGATTCCATCATACTCACACACAGACACATCGACCACGTGGGAGGTGCGAAGGAACTCTCAAAGATCTGTGACGCTAAACTTTTCGCATCCGTTGAAGAGGCTCTTCCACTTCAACAAGGGGACAGGACCACCACCGGCTCGACGGTGTTCAACATACCCCTCAACAAGTTGGATGTTTCAGTTCTCAATTATGGGGATTCATTTGATCTCGGTGATGAGGGGCTCAGAATCCTGCACACTCCTGGGCATACTATTGGCAGCATCTCGCTGTTCCATGAACAGAGCGGGTCCCTTTTCTCGGGTGACACCGTGTTCACCGACGGCGGGGTCGGGAGATGGGACTTCGAAACTGGAAACTACCAGCAATTACTGGCATCGATTGAAATGTTGAAGGATCTGAAAGCCAAGAACATGTACCCGGGTCACGGACCCTGCGCGGAAGGGGATGCGGCCGAGCACATCGAATCCTCCCTAAAGTTTTTGAGGTATGCAGAGATATTCTGAGACCGATGAAGAGGTTCAACAGCCCTTTGAACGATGAACAACTGCGAGAAGTGATCGAAGTTCTGAAATCCGGCGGGACGATCGTGTATCCAACGGACACCCTCTATGGTCTTGGGGTGAATCCGTTCGATGTAGAAGCCGTCAAGAGAATGTACGACCTGAAGAAGAGACCGTATGACGAGCCTATTTCCATAGCCGTGCACGACATCTCTCAGATCGAGGACTACGTGGAGCTGACCGATCTTGCCAGACACACGACCAGAGAGTTCCTCCCTGGACCCTTGACGATCCTCCTGAAGAAGAAGGACCCATCATCCCTCCCGATAGTCTCAAGCGAGACCAAGCTGGGGGTGAGGATCTTGGACCATCCTGTCGCGCTTCCCATCCTGGATGGGTTCGGTCCCATAACATCAACAAGCGCGAACATCCACCAGAAAGAACCTCCGTGCGACATTGATTCCGCCATCGAACAGCTGGGGGATTCGGTGGAGATCTACATCGATGCTGGGAAATGCCGCTACGGTCAAGAATCAACGGTACTGGACGTGTCATCAGACTCTCCAAGAATCATCAGACCAGGGGTCATCAGTCAAGAAAGGCTGCGTATCAATGAAAAGTGAAGTCTTCGAGAGCTACACGCGGGCAGGCAAAGTAGCCAAGGAATCCAGGGAACTCGGGATCAGTCTCGCCATAGAGGGTGCTGTTGTTTTGGACCTTGTGGAAGAAGCAGAGAGCCTGATCCGGAAGAGAGGTGCGAAACCGGCTTTTCCGATCAATGTTGCCATTGACAGTGTAGCGGCCCATTACACTCCCCGTTCGGACGACAGGCTCCGGCTGGAGAAAGGGAACGTGGTCAAGATAGACGTCGGGGTCCATGTGGACGGGTACATCGGAGATACCGCAGCAACGGTGGAGATCGGCACAAGGAATTGGTCCAAGCTGATAGAAGCCTCCGAGATCGCCTTGGGTATTGCAATCGAACTGGTCAAGCCGAACGCTCCCATACGAATGATAGGTGGAGCTATAGAGAGGTCGATCGAGCACTCCGGGTTCACGCCGGTGGCAAATCTGACAGGACACAATCTGGAGAAATACTCACTTCACAGCGGGAAGAGCGTCCCCAACATTCTGGACAACACGACCACCAAGGCCTTGTTAGGCGAGGCGCTCGCGATAGAACCCTTTGCCACGAATGGAGCGGGAAGGGTCAGCGGCAGGAGGAACGGGAACATCTACCAGTTCGTGAAGAGAGGAGAGGCGAAGAAGCCCAGGGCCAATGAGCTTCTGAAGTACATCGAGGAGGAGTTCGGGACCCTGCCATTTGCCGAGAGATGGTGCGTTGATTTCGACAAGAAGGTCAGAGCGAGCATCCAGCGCCTGTTGAGAAAGGGGCTGATAACCTCATACCCGATCCTCAGCGATGTGGGCAAGGGCATGGTCTCCCAGGCAGAGCACACAGTTATTGTGACCGAGGACGGATGCAAGGTCACAACTGGTTAACATGATTCGAGCGATGGGATTATGGCCAAAAGGTTTATTATTCACCAGAGAAATTCGATGACGATACACGGAGATAATGTGTGAGTGAAATCAAAAGACTAGTTCTTGACGTTTTGAAACCACACAACCCATCCATTGTGGAGCTCTCCAAACGATTGAGCAACCTGAACGGAGTTGTAGGAGTTAATTGTACACTGGACGAAGTCGACCAGGACACCGAGAGCATAAAGATAACAGTGGAAGGTCCCTCAGTGAGCTTCTCCAAGATCGAGAAGACCATAAGAGAATGCGGTCCGGGCATTCATTCAGTGGACAGTGTTTCAGCCGGCAAGAAGATTGTGGAAGAAGTGGAGACACCTCAGGACAGGTAACTTTTCAGCTTCTCTGCGATTCTCCTCAACGCCTGGGTCTTGGGCTCCCCAATAGCAATCCTGATTCTACCTTTCTTACCATGAGAAGGATGGGAGGACCCGCCCTCTATTTTCACAGCGTATCCTACGGCCTTCGCGGCCTTCGCTATCGTATCGATATCTGGCGATGGTACAGCGAGTTTCTTTGGCACGCGACGGCCCTCGTTCTTGCTCTTCCTGGAATCAAAATATATCGGCCAGATGATTAACTGATCCCTAGCCATCACGATCACTTGGCAGATTTCACAAGAACGGCGTTGATGGTCCCGTCCTGACCGGGTCTCGATGTCACCCTAGCTTCGCCAATCTCGGTCTGAATGGTCGCTCCTTTTGTGATGATGTTCCTCTGGACAAAGTGCGGGTTAGCCGGGTTTGTTCTCACGGTCACGACCTTCACCCTCTTGGTCTTCTTGGTCTTCGGGTCCACCACATTGGCGAACTCTGCTCCTAGTACCCTGACCTTGGATGTCTTTCCGCCCCTAATCCGGTACAGTTTCCTCTTCGTATCTCCGACGCTGGCGTACTGCTGCTCCCGTCCGATCTCGAACTTCCTCTTCTTGCGGGCGTACCTTCGTCTTCCGCCAGAGGTCTTCCTTTTCGATTTTCCTTGCCAGAGTGCCATATGGTTCGGGCAATCAATGATGGACTCTGTATAAATACATTCTCCACCCAAGTTATCGGGGATGAAGGGCGCCTCTGGACATCTCATCCGAGGAGCATTGCATCGACCGATTCGCCGATCTCTAAGAGCGCGCCGTATCCCTCCCTTGCGGAACCGGAGTTAAGGTAGGCCGGTCTCCCGGGTTGGAACCCCCTAGCCTCGTGGATGTGACCGAAGACAGAGAGCTTGGGTTCGAATTCTCCAACGATCCTTGCTATCGATATGCTTCCCAAATGACCGGAGTAGGTTGTGCCATCCAATGTTCGGTGAGGAGGAGCATGCGTCACGAGTACCGCATCCTTGATCATGAGCGGGGAAAGAGATTCGTAGATCTTGTCGTCAGGAACCTCGAACGGGGTGTCAAAAGGCGTGGGGTTAGAACCACCGAAACCCATGAAAGTCTCGTCCCCGACCTTGACAACCCTCTCATGCAGATTGACGCCGAGTTCATCGAGAACTGGCAGGATGGCAACTGGGTCGCAGTTCCCCGGGATGGCTAATGTTCTGAGATCCAGCCCCTCAAAGAAGTCCTTGGCGAACGAGATAGGTCCGAAATGGGTAATATCACCACATGCAAGAAGCAGTTCCGGTTGGAGCTCATCAATCCAGCTGTGTATCTGCCTGACGCCCCAATCAGAACCGTGTAAATCCGAGATAACCAGAACCTTCATTCAAAGCCTCACAAGACGAACCCAAATGTGAAGTCGCCGGGGAAGAATATCAGATAGGACAGAAGGTAGCCGGCGATCGCCCCTCCGTTCAGCAAGGGAAGCCCGGCCTGCGGGTTGCCCTTCATCACGAACCGCATGAGGATGAGGAATCCGATCATACAGCCCACAAGGGTAACAATGGCGACAAGAACGTGAGAGAATGTGAAAAGCCCGTCCTTGCCAGGAAGAAACGCAAAAGCCGAAACTGCCAGGACCGCAGGTATCGAAATGTCGCCGAGACCCATGAAGACCGCGTCCCGTTTCTCCTTCTTCTTGATCTGCTCCTTGAGGCTCTTCTGCTTGAGGAACGAGTAGCCCTTGCGCGTGGGAACCACCAGAAGGACGGGGAGTCTCTCCATGGTGACGGCATCGGCCAGGGTTATCATGTGTTTGGTCTTGTAGACCGAGATGGCGTCGTAGACGGCCATGATTATCAGCAGGACGAACACGGGTAGGATGGCGAGGGAGATTCCCAGAATGGATGCCACGGCAGCGGCAACGAACACGCCCACGAAATCGACCACATACCATTCGGGGAACCTGTAAAGCAGGAATGTCAAGCCGGCGGCAACCACTAGTGCGGAGATGAACGAGACCCAAGATATTACCGGGATGTCTGAGGTAATCTGGCTCAAGGCCAATAAGAAGAGAATGTCGAACACCATGAAAAGAGTGAGGCCGAAGGCAAAGAGGATCACATGCTTGAGGATGTTCCTCCTCCTGAGCTTGACCATCAAGAGGATGACGGCTGTTACGAGTATTATCAGAAAGAAGTACCAGATGGGGGTTGCCACGTCCTCGGGATCTTCAAAGACCTGGAGCTCGGCCTCGATGAACGGAATGGCCATGAGAAGTGCGATAGCCTGAGCAATGACCATAAGTCCTGCCATGGCTGCAACTGAAGAGATGTTCCTCTTCATCCTACTCCCTTACGACCCTTGCAAAAGCGATCTTCCCAGCGATCTTCTCGACCTCGATCTTGACGGTCGCCCCCTTGGCAGTCCCAGCAACGAAAATCGTGTAACCGCCAACCTTGGCTATCCCATCCCCTTTCCGGCCGATATCCTGAATGATGACCTCGTAGACCTTGCCTTCTTCCAGAGCCTTCTCCCGGACCGGTTTGCCTCCTTTCCTCACGGCCACGGGGCGGTGTGCGCCACAGGCATCGCATTCGAGGATGGTGATCCTGCCGTCCTTCTCGATCCTGGTATCCGGCCTTTTGCACTCTGAACACAGAACGTAGGTCTCGACGTAGCCCTTGATCCTGCCCTCAATCTGGGTGGGAGAGACCCTGCCTTTGAAAACGGCCCTCCTGCCGTCGATGGTCCCCGCGGTCCCGAGCTCACGAAGCAGATATGCCAGGACGTGCTGCGTCTCCCGGTTCACGGCATGCACGATGTCCTCGAAGTTCCTGAGGACGGTCGTCTTGCCTTCCAAAAAGACAACGGCTTCAGGAATTGTAAACCTCTCATGTGTTGCGACCTTCTCTGGTAGCTTCTCCTTTGCCCTCTTCAAGAGGCTTACGTAATCTTGATCGGCCATTATGTCCACGCAAAAGGATTGCTTATGCTAAAAATCTTTGCCATCTCTGTAATCGATGGCGGCCTTGACCAGACCCAGGTGAAGAACGGATGGTCTGAGCGGTCGGGATTTGAACTCTGGATGGAACTGGGATGCGGTGAGATATCTGTGGCCCTCAAGCTCGGCGATCTCCATCCTCCTGCCGTCCTTGGACCTTCCGGTGAACTTCAACCCTGCTGCCTCGATCCTGTCGATGTATTCGGGATTGACCTCGAACCTGTGCCTGTGCCTCTCGAATATCTTTGTGGAGCCGTACATCTCATGGGCCATGGACCCTTCACTCACCACCACCTCATGCGACCCGAGACGCATGGTGGCGCCCTTGTCCTCCACACCAATCTGTTCAGGCAATAAATCTACGACAGGATGTTCGGTATCCGGATTGAACTCTGAGCTGTTGGCGTCCGTGAGACCCAACGCATTCCTGCAGAACTCCACGACCAGAAGCTGGAATCCCAAGCATGTTCCCAGATACGGAATTCCGGTCTCTCTCGCATGATTGATTGCGATAATCTTGCCCACGATTCCCCTTTCGCCGAACCCTCCGGGAACAAGGATGCCGTGCACATCCTTGAACACCATCTTGGGATCATCATTCTCCAGGTCCCCGGCCTCCACCCAGACGATGTTGACTTTGTTCTGAGTCTCTGAGGAGCAGTGATGGAACGCTTCCACGTGGCTAGTGTATGAATCCATGAGGTGCGTGTACTTCCCCACGATAGAAATGTTGACCTCTCCTGTGGGATTGGTCATTTTGTCCAGAAAACCTTTCCAGCTAGTAAGGTCCTCTCCCTTGGACCCTATATTGAAATGATCCACAATCAAATCCGTGAGTCCCTGTTCCTCGAGGATTATGGGCACTTGGTAGATCGATATCGCGTCGGGTGCGCTTATTACACCTTCCACAGGAACGTCGCAGAACAAGGCGATCTTCTCTTTTATGGACTCGAGGAGAGGCCTCTCGCCCCTGGCTATGATTGCATCGGGTTTGATGCCCACCGCCCTCAGTTCCTTGACAGAATGCTGTGTCGGTTTTGTCTTCTGCTCACCGACCACTCCGATGATGGGCACCAGTGTGGTGTGCAGGAAGACGCAGTTCTCCCTGCCCACATCCATGGACAGCTGCCGCACCGCCTCCAGAAAAGGCATGGATTCGATGTCTCCAACTGTCCCTCCAAGCTCCACGAGGACAACGTCCGCCTCATCCTTTTCGCCGACCTCCACGATCTCCTTCTTGATCTCGTCCGTGATGTGCGGGATTATCTGAACGGTCTGGCCGAGATAGTCGCCTCTCCTCTCCTTCATTATCACCTCTCGGTAGGCCTTTCCGGTCGTGATGTTGTGATCACTTCTAAGGTTCGCATCCAAGAAACGTTCGTAGTTCCCGAGGTCCATGTCGACCTCGCTGCCATCGTCCAAAACGAATACTTCGCCGTGTTGGAACGGATTCATTGTGCCCGCATCGCAATTCAAATAGGGATCGATCTTCACTGCTGTGGTCTTCAAGCCCCTCGCCTTCAGCAACATGCCTAGGGAAGAAGTTGTTATGCCCTTTCCCAAGCCTGACAAAACACCCCCCGTGACGATTATATACTTCATTGCCTCACGGGAGAAGTAAAACGGTCGCAATCGATTTAAAGATTATGTCTGTAGAATCTAGGAGTGTCGCAGAACAGTAAGAGGTAGACAGAATCCGACTAGGAAATAATATCATATATTCGAAGAACGATTTATCGATGAGAGAATGGCGGAAAAAAAGGATAAGAGGAGAGAGAAGCTTCTCGAGATGGCCGACAATATCATTCAGAAGATGGAGGACCACCAACTTTTCGGGTTCATCCTTGCCAACACGGGAAAGAAAGGCGTTCCGGAGATAATCAAGGCATGGGGCCAGCCGATGACGCCTGGGAGGAAGGTGGAGCCGAAGGAAGACCTGGTCGAGCTTATCGTGGACTAGATTCCCATCTTCTGGAGCGATTCGCAGATATGCTGAATTGCGTCCTTGAGGTTCTTCTTGTTGTCAAAAGCGTCTATGATGCTCTGTATGCTATTCCTGTCCGTTTTCAATGTCTTGACATGATCAGTGATCCTGGGAATGGCCCTCATGACCTCGTCCACGACAGTGACAGATGCCATCCTGGAGGTCCTGCAGAGAGGGTTGAGGTCGATGGCTATGACCGTCTTCCCCATTTCGACCAGCGCCTCCGTCCTATCCCCATCCTCCAATGCGACAAGGACAGTGTCAGCTGAGAAGATGCCATCCTGTTCGCAGAGACCCCTGGGTTGATCAAGGCCGGGAATCGTGGCGTTAGCGTTCTCACCAAGTATGTGAATGTCCGAGAACTGCCTCATGTGGTCCACTATCTTGGACACTCTTCCCTCGGTCCGGTGGAAGACGTTTACCTCGACCTGGCAGGGCACAGCCCGGGCCAATGCCACAACTTCCTCGCCAGCAAGAACGGCCACGTTCCCGTTCACCGACAACACGGGACGCTCACTGTTCAGCAACACAGCAGCTGCCGCTTCCTCTGCAATATCTGCAGGGGGGATTGTCCTCTCGCCCAGAAGATAGTCAAATGACTCACCACGACCATGAGCGATGAGCCCTTGAATGGCCAGGATCCCTTCTCCGCACCCTTCCACCAGCTTCTCCCTCGTAGTGAGCGAGCGATATCTTGGATGGCTCTTGGGGATCTTCATCTTGGGAACTCTAATAAATGGCCCGACTAATAATTCTGTTGCCGGAAGATAATGTTATCTCCCTTGATAATAGAGGTATCGACAATTATATAAGGTCAAATTGTCTTTTTTTTCCGTACCAAAGGGTGGAGCCTGCCCCATGACTGTAAATGCTAGAATGAGAGCCAGAGCCAACCATCGCATAGTAAAGGGAAACGCATTCTACGAGAAGGGAGAGTATGCGAACGCGATGCAGTATTACAATCAGGCGATCCACGACAACGCAGAGAACGCGATCGGATGGAACAACAAGGGCCTATTACTCGAAAGGGCTGGGAAATATCTTGAGGCCGTCAAGTGCCACAACGAGGCCCTAAGACTCAGACCGGACTACTCGGACGCCTGGGTCAACAAGGGTGTGGTACTGTACAGAATGGGCAAAGTATCCAAATCCCTCAGGTGCTTTGATAGGGCGTTGGACATCAACCCTGAACACGAGATCGCCTGGGTGAACAAGGGTAGACTGCTGGCCAAAGCAGGGAAAATGGAGGATGCAATGGAGTGCTTCGACGCAGCATTGCAGATCGATGACTCATACGTGATGGCGTGGAACAACAAAGGTGTCGCACTGATGAAGATGGAGAGATGGGATGAGGCCAAGAAATGCTTCAACCACGTTCTGAAAGAAAGACCTGATTTCGAGATGGCATGGTTCCAGAAAGGACAGGTACTGCTTGAGCTGGGCAAGGCGGACAACGCGATCTACAACTTCGACAAGGCGATTTCGCTCAATCCCCGTTTCGAGATGGCCAAGAAGGCTCGGGAAAAGGCACAGGTTGAGTCTGGGAGAGAGGATTGATGGAGGACGAACAGGGGAAGGGCTCATGTCCTTCCTGTAACGGTAAGCTACTGCCTCTCATCGAGTGCGGATCATGCGGCGTCAAGACGGTGAGAGAGGGACTTCAACCCGTTCAGGAGGCCGAGAAGTGTCCCGTCTGTGAGAGCTCGGCAAAGATCGTTTTTGAATGTGGGGATTGTCACGAGACGTATTCATTCCATGACATAATATCGGAGGAGGCGAAACTCGGATGCCCGATGTGCGGCGCGTTCGTTGACCCAGATGCCAAGAAATGTCCATCGTGCGGTTCAAGCTTCGCGGTAGAGGGTTTGGAGGAGATTGCGCCGGCGGCAGAGCGCCGCAGGATGCCGAGGAAGGTCGTCGGCGAATACGTGGAAGAGGATATCCAGGAGATCATGAAGATCCCGGGGGTCGGCAGGCTCAGGGCAGAGGTCCTCTGTAAGGCGGGTTACAGCTCCCTGAACAAACTCACCAAATCCACGGTGGAAGAACTCGCCAAGGTGCGACAGATAGGGATGAGGACGGCCAAATCTATCAAGGAAGCCCTCCAGATGATGTACGTCGAGCCGGTGGAGAGCCAAAGGTTGCTCGAGGAGTCGATGGAGGAGGAGTTCGAGTGCCCGGTCTGCAGGACCATCGTAAGTGCATATGACACGGATTGCTCCGAATGTGGCACGGCCTTCGAGAGAGTGGTCCAGGACCAGGCATTCATCGAAGAGATGGAGAAAGTGGGCGAGGAGAAATCATCACTTTCATTGTTCGATATGAAACTTCTGGAGAACCCCAAGGACGCAGAACTGTGGATAGCCAGAGGAGGCATCCTTAGGAAGATGGAGAATTACGAGGAGGCTTTGAAATCGTATGACAGGGCGTTGACAATCCGGCCCGAAATGAGGAGTGCATGGATTGCCAAGGCTGAGTTGTTTTCTAAACTAGGCAGGCTTGACGAGGCTGCTTCCTGCTACCGGGAGATCGTCGACGAAAGCGCGACGGCGGCAGGCATTGAACTCGGTAAGGAGGAAGAGGCCATGGCGGCCCTAGAGGATTTGCTAGCGGAGGACTGTCCTTCGTGTGGTTCTACAATTCCTCTAGGGTCCGATACTTGTCCTTCATGCGGAATCGCGTTCATTGGACCAGAAGAGGAACTCCCGCTTGAGTCGCTTGATGAAGGCGTGGTGACGGAGGACATTCTCGAAGAAGAACTGATGGAAGAGAAAAGCGGAAGGATTCCCCGGAAGGTGGCCAAAGGACCTGGGATCACTAACGGAAAGGGTATGGTCAACGGAAAGGGCAGGATAAACGGAACCGGCCTTGTGAACGGACGGGGCAGGATAAACGGAACTGGAATGGTCAACGGCAAGGGACTTGTGAACGGAAGGGGCATTGTCAACGGAAGAGGAAGAGTGAACGGCCTCATAAACGGAAACGGCTTCACCAATGGGTTGGCCCTGTCGAATATCACGAGAGGGGCGAGGAAGAGGGTCGGGATCAGGTATGTTGCTCTGGCCGCCGCGTTCGTGATTCTGGTGCTTGGACTCTATGGGATAGTTCCTCAGGCAGAGAAGCAGGTTTCACCCATAACGATCGACGGTCAGTTCCAGGATTGGAGCGGAGTGGACCTGTACACGGACCAAGGTCAAGGATCCAACCCAGATACATCCATTACCGGATATGGATACACCCTTGACAACGGGTTCTTCTCGTTCCTGATCGAAGTCCAGGGGGCCGCTCTGGGCGATACGACAGGATACGACTCGTTCTACCTCTTCATTGACCGAGATAATGACCCGAGCACTGGATATATTGTCAAGGACTTGGGCGCAGATTACATGATAGAGGTCTTTGGTGGCGCCAGAGAGGTGGCCAGCGTTCCAATGTACGAGTATGAGGACACCCAAGACAGATTGAACTTCACGCAATGGAACCAAATCGCAATCGGAGAGGTTGATGTCGCGGGAAATAAACTGGAAGGTCAAGTCGCCTCCAATGGTCGCTTCGACCTCTCCGGAGACTTCAGGCTGATGTTCTGCGCGGATGATGGGGAGGGCGGTGTGACGTATTCCTCTGTCAGCATTGGACCCACCCATGGTGTGCTTCTGGCCACACAGGCGGAGTTCGGCCAGAATCTGATTGTTGGTAGTGGTGCGAACGATATCATGCAATTGACGTTTGAAGCAAAGGGAGCCGATGTGCACGTTGAAAGTGTGAGCTTCGATGTGATTGGGGCATTGGCCCAGCCGATTGGAAGTTTTGACATTGTTGAAGGTTCGACGGTGACCAGGACAGTCGCGGTGGATACTACCCCGTCAACGAACGGCGTCCTGATCGAGATCTCGATCGCGAACATCATAACAGACACTCCCTATACTATCAGAGGAAGCGGTGCGAAGGCCTACTTCGAGGACTCACCGACCAACATGGTAATCGATGGTTGGTTCGGGGACTGGGAGTCCGTCCAGAAGGAAACCGATAATGACGATTCCCCAATTGCCAATCCAGATCTTGATATCCAGGAATCCGCCGTAAGCAAGGATGCCACCGATGACGCCACTTACTTCTATCTTGAGGTCGAGAATGAACTACTGGGAGGAGTGAGCGCCCCCCAGGTGAGGCACAAGCACCCTCCGTCCAGCGGAGGACAACCATCTCCCCCGGTGATGTGGCTGAAAAGAATGGGGGGAGAGGACGTGACCTACATCTACATCGATTCGAACACGACCGATGATACTGATGGGCCCCTGATAATGGATATAGGCGTCAGACCTGATTACATGATAAGAATCGAGGGAGTTTACGGTAGAGTCGTGGGGGAGGAGATATGTCATTGGGGGCCGGGATGGAACTGCACCAGCCTTGTGGAAGTTGGCAAGGACGCGTCCAGGATAGAAGTATCGGCAAGCATTCCCGGAAGCTCTTCAAATGAGATCGGTGTCGTCTTCGCAAGTACGGACTGGAGACAAAGAAAGGACACCACAGAGCCCACGACCAGAACCGCTCACACAAGAGGGCAAGTTGGGCCAGAAGCGATGGCCCCCACTTGGCCATCCACGTGGATTTCGGTGGTCACTGATGCGGACGATGGACACGCCATCGCTTCCCTGGAGATCCTCGAAGTGTACTTCGACCTCGACGGCAACTACCTATATGTCAGGATAAGATTGAAGTCATCAATAGCACCACTTCTCACCGCTTATACTTGGTGGATATATCTGGACACGGATGGGGATGGGACCAATGACTGGATTGTCGTTGAGATGTCGGGCACCGGTGGTGGACAGGTTCATGGCCTGGCGTGGAACTCCGTCCTGTCCGAATGGGGCGGAACCGCTGCAGATTGGCAAGACACCATCAGCGACTCAGATGATGACAGTGCGGCGAGGAGCGCAACAATGGACATCGGAATTGAGACGTTTGGGGTAGTCGACTTCGCGGTTCTGAGGAGCAACATCGGGTCCATAGATACCGATGCGACCATAGCCGCCGCCGACAACGATGCCGAAGATGAGAACCTGGTGGGGAAGACAGAGAATGTCCCCAGTGAGTCGCTCAACTACATTGTGGACGCCACTGACTCCGGCGCTATACCCGAGTTCGAATTCGCACTCCTGCCCGTATTGATGTTGGTGGTCCTTCAGACCGTCATGATAAAAAGGCGTAAACGCCATTCCGGTTCTTAGACCCCAAGGGGAGGGAGTCAATGGAAATCGGCCTAGTCGGAAAGCCAAACGTAGGGAAGTCTACCTTCTTCTCAGCTGCGACATTGGCACCCGCCGAGATAGCCAGTTATCCCTTCACCACCATTGAACCCAACAAAGGAATAGCTTACGTGAAGACCGCGTGTCCGCACGTGGAGTTCGAGGTTTCTTGCGACCCCCGGAACGCTCCGTGTGAGAACGGGACAAGATTGGTGCCCATAGAACTGCTTGATGTTGCAGGGCTTGTGCCGGATGCCCACGAGGGCAGAGGGCTGGGGAACAAGTTCCTGGACGACCTCAGGCAGGCCAGCGCACTGATCCATATCGTCGATGCCAGCGGTAGCACCGACATAGAGGGCAATCCTTGCGACATAGGTGAGCACGACCCCATGGAGGACGTCGAGTTCCTTGAGGTGGAAGTATCTCACTGGATCAAGAACATCATCTCCAAGGACTGGGTCAAGATCGCCAGAATGAGCCAGTACGAAGGAAAGGACCTGGAAAAACTTCTGTACGAGAAGATGACTGGATTAGGGATTTCAGAGGTGCAGGTAAAGGAGGCTTTGAGGGATTCCAATCTCTCGGACCAGCCAGTCGATTGGACGGACGAGGAACTGCTGACGCTCTCAAGGAAGCTTCAGATAATAGGAAAACCGATGATACTCGCTGCCAACAAATCTGACATCGCTCCCGAGGAGAATCTGGAGAAGCTACAGAGCCTGGATTCCTACATTACCATACCTACTTCTGCTGAGTTCGAACTTGCCCTCCGAAGGGCGGCCAATGCGGGTCTGATCGAGTACGAGATCGGAGCTGAGAGCTTCACCATACCCGACCCCTCCAAGCTCAATGAGGCCCAACTGAAAGGTATGAAGCACCTCCAAGAGGTGCTGCCAACACTTGGGACGACCGGTGTCCAGAAATGCATAGAGAAGGCGGCTTTCGAACTCCTCAACCTGATCATCGTATTCCCGGTCGAGGACGAGAACAAGTACTGCGACAATGAAGGCAACGTTCTTCCAGACGCATACCTGGTGCCCAGAGGAAGCACCGCGAAGGACCTGGCATACAAGGTCCACACGGATCTGGGGGACAATTTCATAAGGGCGATCAACGCTAAGACAAAGAGAGTGGTTGGAGCCGACTACGTGCTTGAGAACGATGACGTTATCACCATAGTGGCGAGGGCATAGAATGGGAACCTGGGACGTTAGACTTCTGACAGCATCCTACGATAGAGACAATGTGACCGTTGAGCTGTTCGGCAAAACAAAGGAAGGCAAGTCAATCACGATCCAGTACGAGGGTTTCAAGCCCTACTTCTATGCAGTGGAACCGCCCGAGAGGCTGCTGGACCAGCTGAGAAAGGACGGTGAGGTCCTCAAGATCGAACCCAAGGAGCTCATGTACGAGAAT
>JAZGCT010000109.1:0-14449 GCA_036477085.1 Thermoplasmata archaeon
CTCGGATGGGAGAAGAAGGCCCCATATGACCGGATATTCATCACCGCTGCCTCTCCGCAGATTCCTCCTCCACGTTTGGAACAGTTGAAGGATGGAGGCAAGTTGCTAATCCCGTTGGGTAGCCTTCATCTGCAGACGCTGGTGTTGGCCGAGAAAAAGGGCAACAAGATCAAGAAGAAGTCCTACGGGGGATGCATGTTCGTCCCCCTTATTGGCGAGTACGGATTCTCCTGAAGCAAGACATAAATACGAAGAGAGGCG
Organism: Thermoplasmata archaeon; assembly: GCA_036477085.1. Taxonomy (GTDB): domain Archaea; phylum Thermoplasmatota; class Thermoplasmata; order RBG-16-68-12; family SOIM01; genus JAGLME01. Next base: position 262 of record JAZGCT010000109.1, read on the forward strand.
TCTTTTTCACCGGATGATAACACTTGTTGGAGTCGGCCACGTTTTCGACATTGGCGACCAGGTTAGTGATGTGATCATTCAGAGAAGTCCCTCGGTCGTCTGCGTGGAACTGGATGTTGCAAGGTTTGAAGCTCTCATGACCAAGGAGGTCAGGGGGAGCGCCCCATTGCCTTATCGAGCATTGGCGTTCTTCCAGAAGAGGATCGCCAAGAAGTACGGGCAGGACGTGGGACAGGAGATGGTCGCTGCCGTGCAATCCGCCAGGCAGGTCGGGGCGAAGTTGGCGTTCATCGACCTTGACTCGTTGCAGGTCTTTCAAAGGTTCTGGCAGATGATGACGTTCAAGGAGCGCGTGAAGCTCGTGTTTGCTCTGCTCACTAGCGTCTTCATTCCCAAGAAGACTGTTGATGAGGAGATCCGGAGATTCGAGGATGCTGAGACCGAATACATGGAGGTATTCGCCTCCGAGTTTCCTTCGGCAAAGAAGGTACTCATAGACGACAGGAACGTCCATATGGCCACCGCGATCAGGAAGCTGAACGAGGAGTATGAGAACATAGTCGCAGTGGTGGGGGACGGACACATCAAAGGCCTCACCAAACTGCTGGAGGACAAGTCGCCGGAGATCATTAGGTTAAAGGACCTGCGGGCCATGGAGGTTGAGGGTTCTTCAGTGTCTTTCAGCTATGACATTCGAAGTGAATAGGATAGCGACGGATGAGGTTCATCATATTACTTGGTCACACAGTACCTGCAGCTAACCCAATACGGCCATTCAGTTCGGTCCTCTAACACCTCCAGAATCCTGCCCCCAAACTTCTTGAGCAGCCTCTCACCTCTCTCTCGCTTCATCCAATACATCTCAATGACTGGTTCGTTCGTCTCCTGCCTGAGACGTCTGTACCTCATCTTGCGAATCCAGTGCAACAGGATTTCTGGAGTGGTGGTCTTGGCAAGATGCTTAATTACTTTTCTCATGTTTTCTGAGTCCTCTGGATCAAGTTTGGGCTCACTCAGATGCTGAAATATCAGCAGTCCTCCCGGTTCAACCACTCTCAGGAGCTCCCGAATATATGCCCTAGCATATTTTGGCTCCATGTGCATCAGAGTGATATTCGAATAAACGAATTGAAACTTGTTATCTGGGAACAGACCAAGGTCATCTCTCTCGTTCAAGTGATATCTGCATCTGTCACCGTAGGAATTGAACTCGTTTGCCCTGTTTATCATTGAAGCTGAAATGTCTACTCCATGAACCTCATTGAAATGACAAACAAGAGCCTGTGTCAACCTGCCAACGCCACAACCGAAGTCAAGTGCAAGCCTGCGGGGGACGTTGACGTCTGGGTATTGTGCTTCCATGGATTCAACTAGTATCATGACCTCTCTGATCTCTATCTCGCCGGTTTCGAAGAACTCGTCAACCTTGTGATCATCCCAATTTGGATTCAGTATTGCTCCAAAAGGATCTTCCATACCCAAACTTTCCCAGGTCTTCTTCAACTCCTGGAAGTATTCATCTGTCATCCATAACTCCAAGAACCCCCTAGCGTTCCCGTCGTATATTTCTGTTTTGCAGAATAGTTCCTCATACCGCTCAAGTTGATTCATAACTGAATGCATAAACCCTTTAGCGTTTGTCGACTATGAGGGTCCAGGTGGAGAATTTGAAGGTCGAGCTTGTGCGTTACACTCATGACCCCGTCGAGGCAGCGGGGAGGGCCGGCGGCGTATGCTACGATAAGGAAGAGAAAGAGGACTACGGCAAGTTCATCCAGGGAATCATTCGGAGAGGGCATGAGTCCGTCATCGAACATGTGGTTTTCACTTTCAGGGTAGAGGGCGTCAGCAGGGCGTGCACTCATCAACTGGTCAGGCACAGGATCGCGTCGTATTCCCAGAGAAGCCAGAGATACGTGGACGAGGGGGAGTTCGATTATGTCATACCCCCCAGCATTCAGCAATCAGAAGAGGCCAGGAAGGAGTTTGAAAAGACAATGGATTTGCTGATGGGCGAATATGAGAAACTGAAGGACATGGGTGTCCCGAAGGAGGATGCGAGGTTCGTTCTTCCCAACGCATGCACGACGACCATAGTCGTCACCATGAACGCACGGTCATTGAGGAACTTCCTGAGGGTCAGACTGGAGAGGCACGCTCAGTGGGAGATCAGGCAGCTGGCACAGGAGATGTTCGACCTGGTCAATGAGGTCGCACCACCGCTTTTTGAGGATCTTCAGTCCCTGAGGGATACCGGAAAGGAAGAGTAGTTTCGCCAGACCGAGACGAACCCTTAATACTCGTCAACCCTTTTTCCTGCCGATGAAAGGTGGGGAGGCGCCTAGGAAGACGATCGAATTCATCAAGGGGCGGTTCAAGGACTACTACAATGAGGTTGACCTTTATCTGCCTGAGAGATTCGGCCGCCGAGAGTTCGGCTTCATGTTCTTCGACGCGGACTACGTGCAGAGACACATGAATTTCGCCACCAAGAACGAGATCAAGCAGTACCTTGTCAACAGGATGCCGGCCCACGTTTATCATTCGGCAGCATACTACTCCAAACCTGGTGCCCCCACGATGGTCCAGAAGGATTGGCTGGGGGCCGACCTGATATTCGACCTCGATGCCGATCATGTCATCGGGGCCAGGAAGATGACCTACGAACAAATGCTCAGTGTGGTCAAGACAGAGACGACGAAGCTCATAGACGATTTCTTGGTAGGAGATTTCGGTTTCGAAGAAAAGGACCTTGTCGTGGCTTTCTCTGGTGGAAGGGGATATCATATACACATCCGTGACCCGCGCGTGTGGCCACTCTCCGGCCATGAAAGAAGGGAGATCGTGGACTACATCCTGGGAACGGACATGGACGAGGAAGCCATCTTCGTCAAGAGACCTTTCGAAAGGACACCATACGGGTTGAAGTACAAGTTCGAGATGCCTGCCGTGGACGAGGTGGGGTGGAGGGGCCGGATCGCCAGAGGAATAGGGGAAGAGGTTGAACTGTTGAAGGAAATGGAGAAGGGCGAGGCCCTGGCCAGGTTGAAGAGTTTCGAAGGAGTGGGACACTCTACCGCCAAGGAGCTTTACGACATCCTTTTCGAAGGAGAGGATGGCAAGACCGGATACGACTACATCAAACAGGGTAATCTGGACATCTTCCCCGGAGACAGGTATCTGAACCGTTTCAAGAAGGGATTCCTGAGCGTCGTCATGGATACAAGGAGCGGGAAGACAGATGAGCCAGTCACATCCGATGTCAAGAGGCTCATAAGGCTCCCAACCTCTCTGCATGGCAAGACAGGATTCAGAGTTGTACTTCTATCAAGATCGGAATTGGACGATTTCGATCCCCTTGTTGAAGCGGTCCCCGCAACATGGTCCGATGACGAAGTTGTTCTCAAGGGAAGGTCCAAGGCCTCCGTCAAACTGAAGGGGGAAACTTTTAATTTGGAAGATGACATAATACGACTCCCCGAATATGCAGCCATGTTCTTTATGTGCAGAGGCATGGCGACCCTTGCGTAGGAGAGATGGGATGAGGAGATTCCGAGACAGGCTGGAAGGCGGCTACAGAGTGGTCCGCATACGGAAACTGAAGCATATGATGTACTTGCTCTTCGGAGTTCTCATACTCATCGTCGGCATCCTTATGATGATCCTTAATGGGGTGACACTTGATCCCTTCTTCCTTCCGCTTGACATGTTCCTTCTCGTGACCCTCTACTTCTTGATTGTTGTCACAGGCCTGAACTTCTTCTTCAGGAACCTCGAGATAAGGCACAACACCAGGAACAGCCAGAAGCACCTGATGGCCAGGAACTCACAGAGGACCGGGATAGCGATAATAGGGATCTGCGCATTCGTGGCGATCATCGTCATCTTCCCAGCTACAGCGAGTTCCGCAAATGAGATCCTCTCCCTCGAGGGAAGGGACGCGGTCACTCTTGCCGGAGACAGGTTCGTAAGGCACTTCGAGAATCAGGACAGGCTGGGTCTTTTCAAGTCCGAATGGATCGACGTTCGGACGATATCCGGTCAGACGACCGTCCAGTTGTGCGAGAAAGCTGACTTCGCGATAGACGATTTCTGTGACAATCCCTACTTCGAGGTGCCTTTGAATGCCGACCAACAAAGGAGGATCCAAGTCCCGGAAGAAGGTTATGTCGAGCTTGCACTGATAATCACCAACCGGCCCGGTGGTCCGTCCACTTTCAGTTATCACGTCGAGAGGAATCCGGCTTCCATTTTCATTGGTCTCCAACCGCTCTTGATATGCATGGCCTTCATCGTCTTCAACTCGGCATGGACGGTCTATCTTCATCCAATCAAGAGAAGATATGCGACCACCTCGGTTTACAGTGAAGACTACATCGCTCCTACGGTTGCCGAGACCGAGTTATGGACCGGGGCTGATACCAAGAGGGCGCCCGCCCCCGAAGCAGTACGCTTCGGACCTACCAGGCCCAAGATACGTAGAAGAGAGGTTGCGGCTCCGCCAATGCATGATGAGGATGCTCTTCCACCTCCGCCTTTGCCTGGAACTGCCCATCCACTTCCCAAAGGAGCTTTCCTCAACGAGATCATGGTCATCATGGATTCCGAAGGTGACAAGAAGAGCACCATAGGCTTCCTCAGGAGCCTGATCGGAATGGACCCGGTGAACAAGGACGCCCTTTGCCATCTCGGGGATGTTTACCAGCAGGAAGGCAACTACCAATTCGCATTCAACGAGTACGATAGAATCACCAAGATAGACCCCAAGGATGACCGGGCCTGGGTCAAGAGAGGGGAGGCCCTCATACCGTTGGAGAGGGAGCTGGAAGCCATCGGTAGCTTCAAACAAGCACTCGAACTCAGCGGAGAGAATCCGGCCGCCACTGAATGGCTGAGAAGCATCAAGCGCGAGAACCAGAAACTTATGGCAAGAGCGATAGACTGTTCCACGAATAAGGACTTCACTGGTGCGATCGAGCTATATGACAAGATCCTGCGAAGAGACCCCGAGAACGCACAGGCCCTGCTGGGAAAGGGGACCATGTACAGGCGACTGGAGAAATGGCCTGCTTCCCTGGAGGCTCTCAACAAGGTCCTAGAGATTGACCCGAAGAATGTCGCGGCCATGCGAAACAAGGTCGAGGTGTTCGAGAGTGTGATGAGCTGGGAAGAGGCCTTGGATTGCTACGACGAGATGATCGAGAGGGCACCGGACAACTACCTAGACTGGGTGAGAAGGGGCGATGTCCTGTTCGAGCTCGGGAGGACCGAGGACGCCATTGAGAGCTACAGAGAGGCTGAGAAACTGAAACCGGACTCAGACCGGGTTCAGAAGAGGATGAAGCTCCTGACCGCTCCGGAGATGGATGAGACGGTGAAGATGTTCACCAACATCCCGGGTATCGGCAAGTCAAAGGCCATAGCTCTGTTCGAGGCGGGCTACGAGTCGGTGGACGACCTGAAGAAGACCGGCGTTAAGAAGCTGGCGAAGGTCAAGGGCATCAGCAAGGGTCTGGCCAAGAAGATAAAGCAGTACCTGAAGGATTGAGCGTTGCACCAATGTTTTTAACACTAGACCTGCATACTACTGGCGAGTCAGATGAAAGCGTTCAGGATCGAGGGCGAGTTCCTCATGAAGGACAAGTGGCAAAGATTCGTCAAAGAGATCGCCAGCAAGGATAAGAAGGTGGCGACCGAGAGTCTGCTGTCCGACATGGGTGGAAGGCACAGGGCCAAAAGGAAGAATATAAAGATCCACGATATCAGGGAACTCAAGCTGGAAGAGGTAGAGAACCCCTTGGTCAGGGAAGAACTCGCGGGTGATAAGGGTGGCGAATGAGGAGTTCCAGAAGGCCGCCACCGAATACGAGTTGTTCCGTTCTCAATTGGAGGCGCTGGCCCAGCAGAACGAACTGCTGACCATGTCGCTGGAAGAGCACATGAGGGCCAAGGAGACCATGACCCGGTTCCAGGAGGGTGGAAAGGGCTCAGAGATACTCGTTCCAGTGGGCGCCAACTCGTTTCTCTTCGCCAAGATCAAGGAGCCGGACAAGGCGATAGTCGGAATAGGTTCTGACCTTACCGTGGAGGAGGACATGGGACGGGCCATCAAACGTCTGGACGGAAAGATAGAGGATCTCAACAGCGCCCTCAAGAGCTTGGCGGAGAAGATGGTGGAGATCAGCCAGAAGACCGAGCAGAAGTCCGAGATCGTGAAGACGCTTTACGCTCAGGCCCAGCAGGGGACGGAGTAGGCATATTTCGTGAGTAGGGATTCATGTTCAAGGTTCTGAGAGACAAACTCAAGGCCTGGAAGAAGGAGGCCGCGACCGAGCTCGATGATGTCATATCCGAGGACAGCGGGAGGAAGATAAAAGAATCCAAGCTGGAGGATTTCCTGTGGGACCTCGAGATGGTGATGATGGAGGCCGACGTCGCCCTGCCAGTCATTGTGGAGATCAAATCGAGGATAAAGGAAGATCTCATTGGCAAGAGGGTCACCAAGAAGGTCGGTTTCTCGGAAGGGATCGAGATCGCTCTGAGGAACGCTCTCAGGGATGTCCTGCTGGTCGAACCTCTTGATTTCGTTCAGTTCATCAAGGACCATGAGAAGCCTGTGGTGATAATGTTCGTGGGCGTGAACGGTACTGGCAAGACCACGTCCATCGCCAAGCTGGCCCATTTGTTGAGGAAGAACCATTTATCATCAGTTTTCGCCGCATCCGATACCTTCAGAGCAGGGGCGATAGAGCAGTTGGAGAAGCATTCACTGAACCTGGGCATAAAGGTCATCAAGCATCAGTCGGGGTCTGACCCCGCGGCGGTCTCGTACGATGCGGTCGAGCATGCAAAGGCCAGAAGGAAGGACGTCGTCCTCATTGACACGGCCGGGAGGATGCAGACCAACGTCAACCTCATGGACGAGATGAAGAAGATCAAGAAGGTGGCGAACCCGGACCTGATAATATTCGTCGGTGACGCTCTCGCAGGCAACGACGCCGTGGAGCAGGCCGTCAAGTTCAATGAAGCGGTGGGGATAGATGCGGCCATTCTGTCCAAGATCGACGCCGACGCCAAAGGTGGCGCTGCGCTTTCCATCACACACTCTATTGGAAAACCAATTCTCTTCGTCGGAACCGGGCAGGAATATGACGATATTGCATTCTTCGACGCAAAATGGATGGTAGAGAGGCTCTTCGAAGGCAAGTAGACCTAGCTAAGGAACCGCTTTCTCCACAGGAATCTCCAGTTGAGCCAGGCGTCCCCCCAAGAACGTATCTTCGCTTCCCCCTTCCTCGGGTAGTAATTGATGGGCACCTCTTTGAATTTGTAGCCCTTGATTATCGCTTCTAACTTTATCTCCTCCGACAAAGGCATTCCGTCGTGAGTAAGTTCCAGACCCGGTAGAATGCTCCTCTTGAAGAACCACATGCCGGATTGGCTGTCCTTCATCTTCGTCTTGAACAACACCCTTGCGGTGAAGCTGAGCATCCAGTTGCCGAACCGGTGGAGTCTTCTCATCGAGTCCTTCTTGAGAAGCGTTAGCCGATCGCCGGTGATGAAATCAAGGTTCTCATCCTCCAGCATCTGAAGGAACATGGGTATATCCTCGGAGGGATAGGTGCAGTCTGCGTCCAGTGTGGTTATGTACTCACCCAAGGCCTTCTTGAAACCGGTCCTGTAAGCCCTTCCGTAGCCCCTTCTGGGCTCGTTTATGACCCTCGCTCCCTTCTCCCTGGCTATCTCAACGGTCATGTCCGTAGAATTGGTGTCAACTATCAGGATCTCGTAAGTGACAGATGCACTGCTCATGGCCTTGTGAACGTCGTCCAGAACTTGCCCGATCGCCTCCTCTTCGTTCATCGTTGGGATGATCACCGAGACCTTGGGAGGGTCCATGCTCCAGCCAATTCAAGTCGGGCTAAATAATGTTTCGTTCAGTTCTCTGACCTGTCCCATCCGAAGAACTTGTATCCAACGTAACCCAAGAGAGCCATCCCAAGCCTTGACAGCGACCAGAGCGTGGTCTCCCGTCTGAACATCTCTCCCGGACGATAGTTCTCCCAAAGCCTTCCATGCTTCATGGTCAGCTGCTTTCGGCCAGCACCGTTCCAGAACGCCTGTTTGAAGAAGTTGTAGAACGAACCTCTTGTCCTGTGGTACACGACCGCGTCGTCACGGTAGACGATCTTGGCACCGGTCTCGACCGCTCTCAGATTGAGGTCTATGTCCTCCGCGGTGATGAACCACTCATCGAAACCGCCAACGGACTGGAACAGAGCCTTGTCGTAAGCCAGGTTGGATGTGGGGAAGGTGATGTCGAACCCCTTGTATATGAGCTCCACCCTTTCCAGTTCCTCGAAAGCGTGATATCCTATCTGGATGGTCCTCCCTGCGACAACCTTGGAGTTGCTCAGCTCCTCCCGCAGGTTCTTCAGCCAGAAGGTGTTCGCGATGCAGTCTCCGTCGATGAATGCTACGGCCTCACCGGTCGACTTCTCCACACCGAAGTTCCTCCCCGCTCCTATAGTCCCGCCCTTGAGGTGGTACCTCACATAATCATAATGCTCCATGTACTCCTTGACGATCTCCCTGGTCCTGTCCGTGCTGAACGCGTCCACGATGATTATCTCGAGCGGGCCTTCCTGGGAAACAAGGCTGTCAAGCAGGTCGCCGATGTTCCTCTCTTCGTTCCTTACGGTGACTACCACGCTTATGAACACGGAAAACGCAAAGTGGTCTTTCATATTAATATTTCTCAAGACAGAATCAAATTGGACCTCAGTATCAGATCTAACCCAACAAATTCTTAAACGATGATAAGGTATTCCGAGAAGCGAACCCACATGAGAAGCCTGATGATAGTCTCGAATGACGTAACGCGTGATGCAAGGGTACAGAGGGAAGGGAGGTCCCTGGTCAGGGCAGGACATGAGGTCGAGGTCATCGGCTGGGATAGGAAGGGGACCGAGTCCAAGCGCGACACCATCGGAGGCGTCAAGGTCACCAGGATGAGGAACACTCGGCTGATGCGCGTCGCTCCGAGCGATCTGTTCAGGAATCCGCTGTGGTGGAGGATGGCTTACAGAGAAGGAGTCAAGCACAAGTTCGATATCGTGCACTGCCATGATCTGGATACCTTGCATTCCGGGGTGAAGCTGAAGAAAAGGAAGGGGACGCCCCTGATATTCGACGCTCACGAGATATTCATCTACATGATAGAGGAGGACGTGTCCAAGATAGTCCGTAACTACGCGGAGAGGATGGAGAAATCGCTTCTCCGAGATGCGGACCACATAATCACTGTCAATGGTGCCTTGCAGGACTATTATCGGGAGAGGTTCGACGGGGATGTGACCGTGGTCATGAACTGCCCCGAGGAGATACTGGCCGAATACGAGCCCCCGACATGCGAGATATTCACCATCCTCTACATAGGGACGCTTCACAAGAGCCGGTTCCTGAGCGAGCTGGTGGATATTGTTGGCTCTATGGACGACGTCCAGCTGAAGATCGGGGGAGAAGCTGAACTCTATGACGAGATCGAGAAGAAGAGCCAGGAATTCGATAACGTGTCTTTCCTGGGAACAGTTCCATACAAGGCCGTCATGCCACTTACGAAGGAGAGCCACGCCGTATTCTGCATGTTCGACCCGGAGAACAGGATAAACCAGGTGGGGACGCCCAACAAGGTGTTCGAAGCGATGGCCATGGGGAAGCCTTCGATTGTTTCTAAGGGTATTCTGAGCGGGGATATCGTGGAGAAGGAGGAATGCGGTCTGGCCGTGGATTACGATGAGGATTCATTGAGAGGTGCCATTGAGAAGCTGAGAGATGACCGCTCCCTCTTTGAGCAGATGGGGAAGAATGGGCTGGAGGCCGCCAAAAGAGAGTATAACTGGGCCTTTCAGGAAAAGGGCCTTCTGAACGTCATTGAGCAATTCGACAGCAGATAGCCATATCATCAGGAAGCCAGAGTCCTTATGAAACGCCCTCGCTGAATATGTTGGTGATGAACCAGTTGTCTGGACTCAGGACAAACTCGCTGGGAATCCCGTATGATTTAACCAACATATCAACACGAATGCGAGGAAGCTCCAAAAAACCGGATTTGGAAAGCACCCTTACATATATTCTTGAGGTCTCATTCCTGGTGATCCTTGTCGTGAGAATGTGTATCTTCTCTTTCTTCATTGATTGGACCACGCCTTCCATTAGAAGGTTCAGTTCGTTTTCATGATCTCTCAGGCCCAGTATGTCAGTGATTCTCCCCTCAATGGTCTTCTCGTGGACAACAACAGTGAATACGACAAGACCGACCATCTCCTCTTTCTTCTCAACAGTGAATATCCTGTGAGGTAGCACGACGTTCCCTGCCGTTCTCCACCTCATATAGTCCGGAGAGCGTTCAATCGTGATGCAGTCGTTCTCATTGCGGAATCTCTCCCAAAGCCCTTTCAGCGCACTCAAATCGTCATGGACCTCGACAATCCGGACTTCTGATTCAGCTGAGATATCTGGCACGGTAATTGTATCAAGTTTGGACGAGGGCATGGGCCAGGGAGTTGAAGACCCTCTCAGTGCTGAGATTCCAGGCAACTTCTTGAGCAGAACCGAAGTTGTTTTCCTGAGACTGATTGGAAGAATGAGACTTGACATGGGAGAGACCATATGGTCATAGCCCGCCTTCACTTGACCTTTGAGCGCATCCTTGTTCGGAAACCCCCAAATCAGGTCGACCCCGCTCTCGTGCGCTCGGTCGAACGTCTCGTTGATCAGGATACTGAAGAGGTTCCTTTTCTCACCCTCTGGAAGAAATGCTGCTCCCGCCTTTCCTCGGTACGACGGGTGGATTGCTGAGCCCTCGGCCTTTGCTCCGAGCACCTCCCCGGTTCCACATTTCATCTTCATCGGGAGGACAGAATAGTGACCCATTATCTTACCATCGTGCTCCGCAACTGTTATGACTGACTCTTCGCAGCATTGCCTGTACTCCCACTCCCAGTTCTTCAAGGCGTTCTCTCCAGTGAGATGTTTCCAATAATCTCCCATCAGTTCAATGATCCCGACCTCATCACCCTTCTCGTATGCCCTGACGATGACCTTGTCCTGCATGCGTTTCATCCGACCTCTCAAATCCGTGTGTGATTGTGATTGCCTTTGAAGTTATATGTTTATCGACAACCTGACTCAGGCCAATGGCTCCACCCTCCATGGAGGAATATAGAAAGACTTAAATCGAACCTGATTCTAGCTCATGCAACCCTCTGGTTGTTGATGTGGCCTTATGGTTTCAACTAGTTACATGAGAGATGTCTACGACAGTATCGTGGGATCTCCCAAAGAGCAATCGGCCCAGTTGGACTGGGAGCGGTTCCAGAACCGAGCGGGGGAGTTCGGGTCACACCTCAGCGGAAATACGCTTTCACGCTCTCCCAAGACGCCGGTCATGAGCGAGTTGCTGAGGGAGATCGAGAACGAATCATGGCGGGATTGTGAGAAGAAAGGCCTTCCTTGGATCCAGAAATGGTATTATCCAGGCGAAAAGGAGTTCGGAGTGTTCTTGTCTCACGATGTTGACGAGATTGAATGGAGTTGGAGAAGAAAGCTCATGATGGGGGTCAGGCATCCCTCTACATTGACTAGTGGGAAGAACCATTACTGGGGATTCGACGAGATCATGGAACTGGAGAGAAAGCTTGGGGTGAGGTCCACCTTTTTCTTCGTCTCCAAGAGGAGGCACAAGCGGGACCCTCCTTACTCGATCCAAGACGTTGCCGACGTAATCAGAGAACTCAGAACAGGGGGATGGGAAGTTGGGCTGCATGGTTCGTATACTTCGTTCAACAACCGAGAATTCCTCAGGGAAGAAAAGGAGACCCTCCAGAATGTGGTTGGCGAGGAGATAAGGGGAGTAAGGCAGCACTTCGTGAACTTCGACCCCGCCGTCACTTTCGGACTTCATGAGTCAATTGGCTTTGCATACGATAGTACCATAGGATATCGAGAGGTTTCCGGCTTTGCTTCGGGCGTTTGCCATCCTTACCGGTTCGAGGGAAGCTCATTCTATGAACTGCCTGTGATTGTGATTGACGGACAGCTATTCTGGCACGAGAAGAAGAGCACTAAAGGTGCGATTGAAGAGGTCGAGAGGTTCTTGAATACAGCAAAGAATTACAACGGCATCCTGACCATGGACTGGCACCAGAGGACGGTGGACGGATACACCTTTCCCGGATGGGCCGAGGCCTATGCAGGTTCTCTTGAGAGGATCAAGTCGATGAACGTCTTTGTCGCAACCGGAGAAGAGCTTCTGGATTGGTGGAAGAGGAGGGAGTCTGTCCTCTTCGAAGGTCGAAACGTAACTGACGAATCTGTGGAATGGAACCTCCTGGCCGAAAGGAAGATTGATGATTTCTCTCTAAGAATTCGCATCCCCGAAGGGTCAAGATACAAGAAACCTGATGTCCAAAGCAAGGTCAAAGTCCAGATCGCAGAAAAAGGTAACGAAATCTGGATAAAGTTCAGTGCAATCCCCAAAGGAGAGAAGATCGGAATTACGATGGCGAGGTAGCACGCTCAGGGAGCCTATCATGTGCGGAATCTGCGGGATCTACAGCCCCAAGATACAGGTCGATGAAGGAATCATCCAGATCATGAAAGACAGCCTGGTCCATCGAGGACCTGATGATGAGGGTAGTTACTTCGACGGTGATCTGGGTCTGGGGTTCAGGCGTCTCAGCATCCTTGACCTGGAGACCGGAAACCAGCCTATGGCTAATGAGGACCAGACCGTCTGGGTAGTGTACAACGGGGAGCTCTACAACTACCTCGAGCTGAAGGAGACCCTGGAGAAACGAGGGCACAAGTTCTCGACCACGAGCGATACCGAGACCCTCTTGCATGCCTATGAGGAGTGGGGTATGGATTTCTTGAACCGCCTCAACGGCATGTTCGCATTTGCCATCTGGGACAAGGCGAAGAGAAGGCTCATGTTGGCCCGTGATAGGGTCGGTGTGAAACCTCTCTACTACTTCTACGATGGCGATAAACTCGCATTTGCTTCCGAGATGAAATCGCTGATCCTCTGTCCTGGAGTTCCAAGGTCCGTTAACAGGATGGCCCTGTTGGACTATCTGACGTATCAGAGCGTGTTCGGTCAGAAGACCTTCTTCGATGGCATCCAGAAGCTCCTCCCCGGACATTTCCTTGTCTATGATGGTGAGAAGGTTGATGTCCAACAGTACTGGGACTTGGTCTTTGATGAATCTGGTGCGGGTGACGAGGACCATTATGCACAAAGCTATCGTACTCTTCTAAACCAGTCCGTCGAGATGCAGCTCATGAGCGATGTCCCGGTGGGCTTCCATCTGAGTGGAGGACTCGATTCCAGCTCTGTCGTTCTGGCCGCCTCTGAGCACATGAAGGACTTCAAGACCTTCTCGGGGAGGTTCCCTGAAAGGGGTTTTGATGAATCCCGGTATGCCCATGAAGTGGCCTCCATGGTCGGCGCTGAGGAATATGAGATGACCCTTCAGGCCGAAGACCTTTCACGCATGATCCAGGAGATTCTATGGTTCGTCGATTCACCTCGCGGCGGTCCAGGTGTGATACCGCAGTATCACGTCGCTATGCTTGCAAGCCAACATGTCAAGGTCGTTCTCACCGGACATGGTGGCGACGAGCTGTTCGCTGGATATCCCGTTTACCTCGTGCCTCACATAATGGAATCCATGTTGAGGAAACCAACTCAAGGCGGCGTCTCAAGGGGAAGAGAGATGGTGAATGCGATGGAGGATATCATTCCTCGAGGAAGAGTTGAGGGCTTCAGGAGGATACTGGGCCTTCCGGCCTATTCGATCATCCAGAAATCGTTGCGGAAATACGCAAGGGCGACCATGTTCAGCAAAGAAGAGCTCTCCAGACTACTGCTTCCTGACGTAACTCATCTATGTCAAGGCTATCAACCAGAGCAGATATTGGACGCTTATCTGGAACGCAAGAACGCGAAGTCGGCCCTGAACAAGCTAATCTACCTGGACGTGAAGACATATCTCCCCACCTTGCTGGCGAACGAGGACAAGACCAGTATGGCTTTCTCATTGGAGGCTAGGGTCCCGGTTCTGGACGATGTCATGGTGGAACTGTCACGAAGGATACCAGCTCATCACAAGATAAGCGGTCTCAC
>JAZGCT010000011.1:0-3416 GCA_036477085.1 Thermoplasmata archaeon
GTATGCGGTTGCCAGAATCCCTCCATCTCCCCTCTCTTCTGCGAAGAACTTGCCCAGTTCGTGAAAGAAGTCCTTTGGCGTTATCAACACTGAGTTTCCCTGACCAGCCTCGTCCCCTCTCAGTCGCTCCGCCAATTCCGGATAGAAGACGTCCTCCAGCCATTTATCGTACGCGTCCCACTCCTTTCTCGGTATGAACACGTCATGGATCCTCAATATCTTCTCGTCCCTCAGTACCGCATCATCCGCCTCTTCGGACCCCCTTTTGTGAGCCATGTTGAAAGCTTGCAGTCCGTCGTGGGACATGTTGGCCCCGGTAGTCGCTATCGCGTCAATCATTCCCTCCTTCATGGCCTCTGCAACTACCTTCCTGAGACCGGCGGGGACCATCGCACCCGCGAATGTGAAGTAGATCCTGGTGTCCTTGTCCTTCACCGCTCTCAACCAGATGTTCGCCGCCCTTGCGAGCCTCCTGGCATTGAACGCCATCCCGCTGAAGTCCTCGACCAGTTCCCTGACCGTTAACCCTTTCTTTGGAACAGGTTCCAGTATCGGTGGCAGATCATCCAGATTATGTTCCTCCGGACCCCCCTTTTCTGTCATGTCATCTCGGAAAACACGTTTCTCGACTTAAGTGTTTAGCAAAGCTCACTTGTCAAAATCCTTCATTGTCGTCTGGCCCTTCTTCTTGGAGACCACCCTGCTCGGAGCTTCCTCTCCGCCGAATATCACTCTCAGGGATTCGTAGCCCTTCTCGGACTCGTCTATGGTCTCGAACGCCTTCTTGCCTGGCTCCCCCACGAAGATCATCTGCTTGAGCTCCTTCCTGAGCTTCTCCAGGTTCTTGTGCATTGCCGCTTCCTTCCTCTTCGCCGAGTAGAAATAGGCCTCATCTCTCGTTGCCCTGGATCCCAGCACAACAACCTTGCCAGGCATCTTCCTTCCAGTTCTCCCTCTCCTCTGGATCGTTCTTATCTCTGACGGCACCGACTCGTAGAATATCACCATGTCCGTTGACGGGATGTCCAGACCTTCCTCTGCAACGCTCGTGGCAACCAGCACGTTGTGAGCACCTTTCTTGAACTTCTCTATGGTCTCCACCTGCTCCTTCTGGCTCAGTCCCTTGTCCGCTCCCCGCGTTGCCTGACCAACGAACCTCACCGGCCTTATCCCGTCGAGGTCCCTCAGCCTCTTGGTGACCATCTCCGACGTGTCCCTGAAGTGCGTGAACACGATGACCCTGGAGTCTCGCTTCTGCTTGAACTGGTTCTTCACTATGTCGAGTATCTTCTCCATCTTCGGCTCTTCCAGTTTTATAGCTCTGCACGCGCGGATCGCCTTGTCCACGTTTACCATCTTGAGGACCTGCTTGGACGCCTTTGATGCATCCTTCGACTTCGCTTCCTTCTTCATCCGTTCGAAGTACAACCTCAGCGATTCCGCTCCCTGTGTTTCAGCCAGTTCTATCGCGTGGTTGATCTTCATGGCCATGGCCTGGGCTGTGGCAGCTTGATAGGTCTGGTATCTCTTCACACCCCCCCTGAGCTCGGCCTGCACCCTGTTCCAGACCGCCAGCAGTTCCCTAGTGGTGACCATCGGCCTGCCTTTCTTGAGATATCCCCAGCCTCTGAGCTTCTTCACCTGGCTTTCCTTGGCCTTGTCCAGCAGACCTATGACGAACCTCAGTTCCTCTGGAACGTCCACCTTCAGCCAGTCCACAGAAATGTCATGAACGTAATTGACCACATCCGGGTCGTACTCTGTCCTGATCTCAACGCTCGATATCCCAACGTTCTCGCACACTTCCAGTATCTTCTTGGCGCGGCTTCCGGGAGAAGCTGTGATGCCCATGGCCAGTCCCTTCTGCTCCTTGTAGACATCGCCGATGTTGACGTACGCGTAATCTCCGACCGCTCTGTGCGTCTCATCGAATACTATCAGCGAAACATCGTCCAGCGTTATCCTGCCGGCTTCCAGATCGTTCCTTATGACCTGCGGTGTGGATGTTATTATCTTGTTCTCCGCCCAAAGCGCCTCCCTCTCCTCGGGCTTGACCTCCCCTGTGAAGATGGCAATATCGTCCTTCAGCAACAGCTCCCTCAGGGTCGCGCAGTGCTGTTCCACCAAGGGCTTCGTAGGCGCCAGAAAGAGTATCCGCCCTCCTCCCCTTCTCAAGACCTCCGCTATCAACTCCAAGGCGATTATCGTCTTTCCCATCCCGGTGGGCAGGACCACCAGAGTGGACCGCTTCAAACAGGACTGAGCAATGCTGACCTGGTAGTCCCGTATCTCGATGGTATCGGGCTTGAGAAGTGGATGCTCTACAAACACGTCAGGTGAATGCGAGACCGACCTAATAACCCTTCCTTGTCTTGCGCAGGTAGTCCACTACGAACGCTATCGGTAGCACCAGGATCAGAAGTAAAACTCCAATGAAACAGAGGTCACCCAGTGTAATGTCGAAGAGCGTTGATGCAATCACGACCGTCACGTTGACCTCGTGGTCTACGTCGCTGTCCGTCAGCGACCTTGCCATGGCGGTGGCGTTGTACTTGTTACCTCTCTCAGACGAAGAAGGCGTCTCTACCTTCACATACACTAGAGCGGACTCATCCACTCCTAGGGTCATGTCCAGCCTCACGTATCCGGCCTTGGAGACGTTCTCGCTGATGACATAGTTCCAGTCCGTCGGAAGGTCCTTGGCGCTTATCCTGATGTCATCCTCGTAGTCCCCCACGTTGACAACCTTGAAGAGGAAAGTAGCTATCGAGCCGGGCTCCACCGTCTTCTCGTGATCGTAGACCTTGAAAACAAGTCCGTACTGAGGCTCCTCGGCAACCACTGCTATGTCGTCCAGCCACCACCCCTCGCCCACAGGTGAATTCACGGACGCGAGCTTGTATCTCAGCTTGATGGTATTTGCACCGGGCTGAAGATAGCCACTGATGTCGAAGGATTCGGTTCCCCAGTCGTACTGAATACCGTCACCCGGGAACGCTCCCCATCTCTCGATCTCGGTCCAGTTCGTGCCGTCCACGGTTATCTCCAGCGAGCCGCGGTCGGACTTCAGGTCGGAAGGCCTGAGGTCGCCGAGCACCACCACCCTCTCGAAGATGTACCTGTGGTGCATCACGATGTAGGCGTCAGAGCCGCTCGGGATGTCGATGTTCATGGATGTCATGGTAAACTCGGACATGTTTATCGCAGATGGTGTTCCTTCATGCACGCCGAAATACCAGCTGTGGGTAGGACTGTAGCTTCCGATGGGGTACTCGTCGATCCTGTCCCACCTGTACTTGTTGGCGCTGGTGTTGGTAGTCCATCCCAGATTCCCGCTCTCCACGTCATCCCAGAAGAAGAGCTGATTTGAGTTGAAATGGGTGAACTTGTCGTTGTCCTCTGGGATCTCGTCATCT
>JAZGCT010000110.1:0-4074 GCA_036477085.1 Thermoplasmata archaeon
TGGAGTCCATTTCCTAGAGCAAGGCCCGCGCCAATGATGAGGAAAATCCCCCAAGGAATGAATTTTGAGTCCTCCCAGTCCAGCGTTCCAGTGACGAAGAGCAGAACGGCGGCTATCATCGATACGATAGCTGCGTTCGCGAAAGCACCCGGGAACAACTGAGGCGGCAGGAAAAGGCCTGCCAGATCCTCCCCCACTATCCAGAAGACTATTGTGCCCCCAAGGATGGCCAAGACCTTCTTCTCGGCAGCAGTCATCTTCCCCATGTCTTCCAATTCATCATGGACCCAGGTTATGTCAATCTCTTCCCGTGAGACCGGGTACATCTTTGTGATGATCCACCATGAAAGGAAGAGCAACACGATGGACAACGGCAATCCGGCTATCATCCAACTGACAAAACTGAAATTCTCTGCTCCAACTGCATCAGTGATGAACTGCGCGGACACCGCATTAGCAGAGCTTCCCACGATAGTGGCCATTCCACCAATGGCGGCGGCTGCCCCGATGCCCAACAGGAGTGCAAGTGCGTACTGATCGCTCTCATCTTTGTTTGTCCCCGCTCTACCTGCTATTCCAATCGCGACTGGGATTAGTAGAGCCGCTGTAGCGGTGTTCGAGATCCACATCGACATTATTGCACAGGCCAGCATCATTCCAAGAAGCAGTGTTGGGAAGTGCCCTTTGGACTTGGCTACTATGTAGTACGCGAATCTTGAATCCAGATGGGTCTTTCTAAAAGCGACAGAGATGATTATGCCACCCAACACGAGGTAGATGACTGGTGTGGCGAAGGGCGCGAAGGCAGCACGCGCTGGATCCGGATACACATTGAGATCACCGAATATCCCATAAATCACCAAGAGCACGGGGACAAGGAGGGATGTTACAGGCAGAGGAAGGGACTCGAATGTCCACATGAGCGCTATGAAGAGGAAGATTCCAAGGGCATATTGGGCTTCTATTGGACGCATCCCCAAGGGAGCAAAGGTGAAGAACAGGAGCACGGCCAGCGGTATCAGGAGCTTGATCGTCCTCCTCGTCCAGTAGCCGAACCTGGCGAAGGACTTGATGATCGTAGGTCGAATTCCAACAACATGCTCGGCCACATACCTGCCCGCGAAGGACAAGTCATTGGCGATCTCCCTGCCAGCTCTTTTCGCAAGGCTTTCGCGTTTCTCCTTGTTATCCTTTCCCTTTTCCGAATCGCTCATTCGGACGCCGATGAATGCGCACTTGTATAAACCTACCTAAGTCCACATCACAACCGAGATTCATGTGATTGGACTAATGGCTTCACATGCTCTAAGAAAGATTTTAATAACAATTCCATAATCTACCAAGACACCCATTTGGGGGCAGAGGAGATGGCAAAGAAACTGGCATTGGTAATCAAGGAAGATTGCATTGGATGCGAGGCGTGCGTGGCCGCGTGTCCGACAGGTGCTATGCAGATGGACGATGAGGATTTGGCAGTGAGCGACTCTAACAAATGCGATGGAGAAGAGGAATGCGGGGAATGCTCACCCGTATGTCCCGTTGAGTGCATTTTGTATGTAGAGGAAGGGGACGAGCGACTTCATTGGGCGTAATTGTCAGCCTCTGGTCAAACCTCGACTGATCTTCCACATCTGGTTGTGTCAGATATTGCTCCTGTCCCAGGGTCGGCTCAGCTTTTCTTTTCTAGAGCCAGATGTGTTATCGGTATTGATAACGAAAACACCTCCTTTTATATGTAATCCCTAGGCAAAACTAGAGGTTGCATCAGGCAAGGAGTAGCAAATGAAGGCACCAATCGCAAGCTTCCTGAAGCTGAGCATGCGGGAAGGCACCCACATTTCCTCAGAGGTTCTGAGATCTCTAGGGGAATTGGGATGGCAGCCCGTCCACGGCTCATACGACTTCGTGTACAGGTGGGAAGACGATTGGGAGAAGAACGGAAATGGCCGCCCCGAGGTCTCGGATGAGATCAAGGCGTCCGTCGAGTCGGCACTCAAGGTCCACGACATCCGATACGTCTTCAAGACCTTCGAGTCCGCCAACGACGGCGGATCATAATCCATATTACCCCCCTCCCCTTTTTTTTCTGTTTACAGCAACAGCCTAAATGCCGCATTCAAATGATGGGTCCATGATCATTCCCGCTTCGGAGAAAAGCCCACAAGAAAAAACTAAGGGGTGACCAACCAAGATGTGTCCTGGGTGACATAGATCCAATATCCCATCCCGGTTGTCATGTAATCATTGTCGCTCATCGCTCTGAGATGATAGGGCGCCAGCGGGTCGAAGCTCTCCACTCTGGTGTATGGCAATCCCGAGAGGGATTCCACAATCGTTCTGTCGGTGAGGGTCGGGTATCCAACCAGGTTCCACCCGGCCATCAAAGAGATTGTGAAGTTTCCGGGCAGCGTACCGCTCACGTCGAAATACGTATCCACTCCCACTCTGATCCACCAGCCTTCGGTCATATCGAGGATCATTCCTTGGGACCAGGGCTTGAAGTTCGAGAACGATGACCATGATTGAGGACCGCCCCCGTTCTTCCAGAGACCATCGTATGGATCTTGGATGGTCGAGAGTATCGCGCTTGAGGAATTGTCAGATGTGATGAGCGGATAGGACGCCAAGTTCATTCCCTCGGTCAGAAAGACCCTGTATCTGGTCGGATCTATGAAGAAGGAAACCTCTGCAGAATCATTCTGGAAGTTCTCCTCGAAAGGATTGAGTGTGAAAGCGAATATCCTGAAGTGCCCTGCCCGCTTGAACTTGTATTTCCAGGACACGAGCTCGGTCTCACCTTGGGTCAATTGCGACGACGTGCGTCCCATGACCGGCCCAAGTATCAGCGTCTCTTTGGGAAGGGTCGCATTTACCCACACATCATCTATGTACCAGCCGAAGTCGACCTTGCCTTCGTCCGAGCTGAACCTGAAGCTCACCCTAACATCGTCACAGCCCAAGAAATATGACAGGTCAAAATCCACTTTGGTGAACCCGCCCGGGGACACCCATCCGCTCCAGCTCTCCAAGATCCGCCAATCACCTCTGCATGCCACCTCAACGACCGCGAAGTCGTACGACCATTCGGTAGCTAGGATGTGGCTGAAGGTCAGGTTGGCGCCGCTCGCACCCTCCAGGCTGAACGAAGGCGATTGAAGCATCTGGAGCGTTGTGTCCGAATACTGTCCAGTCACATCATCCCCTATCCATACGCTGTTGCTCCCGCTGTTCGCAATTCCGCTGACTGTGTGCCAAGTGTCGCTCGATGTCGTTCCGTCATAGTCGACGATCGTCCATCCGGTCAGTCCTGATTCGAAACCCTCATAGAGGATCTGTCTTTCCTCAAGAGGACCAATCTCCCAGACCTCCATCGCGACGTCAAAGGGATTCTGCTGATTAGGGCCATAATTGGCGACCTCAGCTTGTATGGTGTAGTTGCCCATGGGGTAAAGCTGTCCCTCCTGGAACGGTGAGATACGTGAAACGCCTACATCATTCAGATATGGAACATGGACCGTGACTTCCGCGGAGGCGGAAGCTGAAAGGGATGATGCTGTTACTTCGATCTCATAATCCCCAGGCCATTCGCCGGGAGGAACCTTCACCCACATGTCTACTGTCTGATTGCTGCCGTCGGTCAGATTGACTTGGCTCGGGATTGGGGTCACTTCCCATCCGGAAGGGGTGGTCAAGGAGAGGTCTATGGATTCAAACTGGTTCCCGTCGTTCAGGACGTCCAACTGGAAGCTCAGGTTCTGTCCTCTGTCGATCGTTCTTTTTTCTGGGGTGGGGGTCAGCGAGATATGCGGCAGCACCTGGTTGGGGTTGTCGGCAATCTCCAGCAGGAACAATGCACCGCCCAGATTGTCCTCGCAGACCGGGATTATCTTGTCCTCTCTCGGGTGGAAACCGTTGTACGGTGACGTGACCGCAGGTGCCGAATCAGAGAACGAGGGATAGAGCTCCACAACGAATGGAAGAACGCCCAACTCTCCGTACATCCAATCCACGTCGTCGCCTGATGTCAGATAGAGCTGGCTACCCCTCAGAGGTATGTACTGTGCTCTTGGTGAT
>JAZGCT010000111.1:0-9368 GCA_036477085.1 Thermoplasmata archaeon
TAGATAATCAGGTCTGACCCCCTGGTACCCGTCCTCCAGAGACGTGTCCGCCTGTATGTTATAGAAGATGGACTTGGTTCTCACGTGTGCCTCATCCGAGACCGTCACTTGAGTGGAGTTCAGCTGATCTGCATTGTAGACCTGGAAGGTTTTGCTGTCATTGCCTCCGGGGAACAGGATGTTCGCAAAGGCGTCATAGTGGGTTCCTCGATAGTCCCCAGCCGTCCAGAATGATGGGGAAGCTCCCACGCCGTATCTCTCGTTGGCAAGTTGGACCGCCCTGGATGCGTTCGCTATCCCAGCGCCCTGAAGCATCGCGTCGTAGTGAATGTTGTCAGCGGAGGACATGATTATCTCTCTGGCGATGGCTGAATCTGGATATTGTCCGTGTGCTTCTGTGTACGATTCGTAGAGCAGGGACATGATCCCCGCCGCCACTGGCGTTGCCATGCTCGTTCCTCCCCAGATCCCCCAGGCCTGATTGGCGTTGTTGACCTGGTTCACAGTCACGTCACCGGAACCATATGCACCAACCGACAGGATGTCCGGGTCTACCTGTCCCAACGCATTTGGCCCTCGGTCGGACCATGGGATCACGTCGCCCCATGTAGTGTAATTCGCAGGTTCAGCCGTCCAAGTGCTGGTGGAGGCGCCTACGGTCACGACTCCTGGACTAGAACCCGGTGTGATGACTGTGCCATACCCATAACCACCGTTCCCTGCGGCGGCCATGAAGGTCGCTTTGGGAGCGTAATAGGTCGTGATCTCGTCCACGAACCTCTCTCCGAATCCAAAGCCCTTGTTGATGGAATACGAACCGCCAAAGCTCAGGCTCAGGATGTTCGCTTCGTCACCAGTCCCTGGAATGCCGTCATATCCTTCCACAGCGAATATGTAGTTGTCCCACCAGTTGCCTCCCTGATAGATGTTGCCCACAGCGATGATCTTCGCCTTGGGTGCCATTCCTACGACTGCTCCTCCTGCAATCTTTCCTTGGGCTACGATTGCAGATGCACAGAGCGTTCCATGCGAACCACCGGCCTCGGTCGCATCGTTCAGAGCGAAAGTGACCAAATCTCCGTTGTTGGGTATGATATTGGGAACTCCCATATCTTGCGAGATCGAATCCGAATACGGTACGAAGTTGACCCCGTCGGCGATGAAGTACACGAGTCCACCTGACCGATCCGCAAGGCCGTCAGAATCAAGGTCGTGGGATGACACCTCGTCCCCTTTCATAGCAGCCTTCTCATCCGCGAAGCTGTTGTCGTTATTGAGGTCTACATACACCGCATCATACACTCCCGAAGTGGTCGTGTCTGTTACCAGGACGCCCACATAGACCCCGTACCTGATTCGCAGGTAGTCATCTGGATGTACGCCCAGATGATACACTCCGCTCTGACTGGGGATCGTCCCAATGTCGTATCCGGTAGTGTCCAGGAAACCATCCATGTCAGAGTCAGTATCCGTGATGGAAGTGTCAGAGAACCAGTTGTTTGCACCGGGGAATCCGTTTCCTGTCGAAAGATACGACCTCATCGAACGGGAATCGAAAGTAATTGGCCAGCCGAAGTAGGGCGAACCCGGGTCCTCCACCCTCGCCTGGGTTCCGTTCAGGTCCGGATGGCCGAAATCCACCCCGGTGTCCAGAACCGCTACCTTGACTCCTTCCCCTTCGAAACCCAGGCTCCATGCCTCAACCGCTCCTTGGGTTAGTGTCACCTGCCACATGTTTGGCGATGGTGAGTCTCCGGAGAATGGACCCTGCCAGAAGTCTCTTGGATCGGGCGGTGCCGGGAGTTCGTAATCGAGTATTGCCCGAACGTTCGATAGTGACGCCACCTTGGGAATCACGTTGGCCGGAAGCTCCAGTATCGTTGTTCCCAACCCTTCATCATTTGAGACGACGTTACCTTTTGCGAACATCTTGCCCGCTCTGAGCGCCTCATGGACAATCGAGATGGAATCTGCGAAAACAACCACTTTCACCGGTTCAGAACCTAGACTTGCAATCCTCCCCCTCAGATTTGTTTGGATCTTGGACATGTACGATGGATCGACGTTCGCAGTGTCATCGATTTCCCATTCAGTGGTCACCGTTGCTTCATCTGGTGCGACCCCTCCCTGAACAGTACGTGCACTGATATCGGCTTTGATCACATCAGGACTGCCTGGACTCGACCAGACAAAGGAAAGAACCATAAGAGATACCAAAACAAAGGCCACCGGTCTACAGGACAATCTGGTCATCGAATTCCCCTCAGAATGGAAAAGCCATTCACGATTTTGTAAAGATTACTTACTTATTAGTATGTTTGTGTTGGTGGTCATCTTCTTACATTGCGGTGGTCGCTTTCTCGACTGTCCTGTCCCAAAAGGATAATTATGCCCCAACGCTTTCATCGGCCCGTGACTGGAAGACCTGTAGTGATCTTGGATGCCAATGCGCTCCTTATGCCCTTTCAGTTCAGGATAAACCTTGACGCCGAGCTTCAGAGGCTCGTGGGTGAATGTGAGGTCCTTGTTCCTTCCTCCGTTCTGGGTGAATTGAACAAGATGGAGGAGACCACCAGGGATGCAAAGGCAGCCCTTGCCCTTGCCCAGAAGTACGACATCGTTGATGTCGAGGACAGTGGCGATGTCTCTCTGTTGGTGCTAGCTCGTCGGAGGAAAGGCATTGT
This sequence comes from Thermoplasmata archaeon, assembly GCA_036477085.1. Taxonomy (GTDB): domain Archaea; phylum Thermoplasmatota; class Thermoplasmata; order RBG-16-68-12; family SOIM01; genus JAGLME01. Next base: position 2,685 of record JAZGCT010000111.1, read on the forward strand.
GGTGACCAATGATAAAGAGCTGATCGAGGAGCTCAAGCGGTCCAGGATACCGGTCATCTATCTTCGGTCCAGAACTCATCTGGTACTGGAAGGCATGGTTTAGGAAAGTTTTTCTTTATCCTCACTTATGCGTTGCTGTGAAACCCCAACATCTTCAGACCCTCAAACAGATTGCCATGATGGGAGGTATTCACGATTTTGTCACTTTATCATCCGCCGGTCTCGGCAGGACAATGTCGATCAGCCAGCAGTCGGGTTCCAAGAGGATTCTCGAGCTGCTGGACATGGGATTGGTATCTCGGGATCTTGTGACCAGGGCGCAGAGGCTCAAGCTCACTAAAGAAGGCGTTGAGGCGCTGACTCGCGAGTACGCGGAATACAAGAAGATATTCGAGCTCAAGGACAGGCTCACTATTAGTGGCACGGTGACAACAGGATTGGGAGAGGGTCAATACTACGTCCAACAGAATGAATACAAGGTCCAGTTCGAGGAGAAGCTTTGGTTCGAACCGTACGAGGGAACGCTCAATATCAAGGTGGGCACCAGCGAGGTCTTCAAACTGAACATCTTGGAAGACTCGGACGGGATAATCATCAAAGGGTTCGAGAGCAAGGGCCGGACCTTCGGGGACGTGAAGTGTTTTCCGGCGAAGATGCGGAACGTGGAATGCGCCGTCATAATGCCCGTAAGGTCGCACCACACCGACGTCCTCGAGGTCATATCAAAGCGCCATTTGCGTTCCACCCTCGACGTGGAAGATGGCAACATAGTGGAGCTCACTGTTTTTCTGTAGTCGCATCAACTCTAAATATCGATGTTCCTTTACTTGGTCCGTGGATTTCGACGTCGTGGTTGTCGGCGCAGGACCCATGGGAGGATACGCTGCAGATGTCATCTCCAGCGCGGGATGGAGGGTCGCCCTCATCGAGGAACACAGGAAGATCGGGGTCCCGGTTCAATGCGCGGGCCTTGTCACGCCCAGGGTCTTTGAGATCGTTGACAAGAGAATGACAGTGGTAAATTCCCTCCGTGGTGCAGAGATATACTCTCCTGGCGGAAGGGAGCTGATTGTAGATGGCAGGGAGACTAAGGCTGTCGTCCTTGACAGGGCTGCCTTTGACAGTGAGATCGCCAGGGACGCCCTGCTTCACGGCGCCACCTCTTTCCTTGGATCGACATTCGTCAACGCCAAGAAGAAGGACAGGGGTCTGGAGGTCGATGTGCAGACGCCTGATAGAATGGTCAAGATCAACTGTAGGATACTCATCGGAGCGGACGGAATAAGGTCCAACGTCTCCAAATGCTTCAATATGCCAAAGGCCGAGAGTATCGTCAAGGGTTTCGAGGCCGAGCTGGTGGAGGTGGACTGCGACCGGCGTTTCGCCAAGATATTCACGGGTAACGAGGTGGCTCCAGGTTTCTTTGCCTGGATAATCCCCACCGGCGAGGGTGGTGCCAGGGTGGGCTTATGCGTAGCCAGGGGGAGCGCATACCAGTACTTCAACGCCCTATTCGAAAAAGGAGAGTCTGCCAGGTTCCTGAAGAAGTCGAGGACTGTATCGTTCGTTGCTGGGGCCATTCCTTTCGGTCTGCTCAGCAGGACCGTGGAAGACCACGTTATGATCGTGGGCGATGCCGCATGCCAGGCCAAGGCAAGTACAGGAGGAGGTATCTACACCGGTCTCGTTGCATCGAAGATATGCGCGGACACCGCCATCCTTGCACTGGAAGCCGATGATCTATCCAAGAAGTTCCTGAGCAGGTACCACCGGAACTGGAAGAAGGCGATTGGAAAGGAGCTGAAGAGGGGTCTACATCTTCACAGATTTTGCAGGGACCTGACCGACAAGCAGATGGAAGAGATATTCAAACTTCTGGACAATGATGAGATACTTGAGATGGTCTCGGAGACGGGTGATATCACGTTCCCGTCCAACATCGGGTGGCATTTGCTCAGAAAAGAACCCAAGTTCATGAAGTTCCTTACGCCGTCTCTGAAAGCGCTTTTCAAATGACCTCCAGCGAAAAATCCATTGATTTGTATGAGTGGGTCAACCAGCCCAGTGAAATCGTATCGGCATACTTGGCGTAGCCTTCGATATTATCTGGTGTGATGCCTCCAGATGCCTCAATGCTGGCGTCGCAGAGCTCTCTGATTCTAGTTGCGATTCTTGCCCCGACCTCAGGCGTCATGTTGTCCAGCATGATTATGTCCGCACCCGACATGGCCGCTTCCAAGGCTTCCGGTTCGTTGGTGACCTCGATCTCGATTTTCTTACCCTTTCCTTTGGCCTTCACCCTTCTAACGGCCTCGCTGACGGACCCCACAATCTCGAGATGGTTGTCCTTGATCAGGAACTCGCTGTCCAGTCCGTATCTGTGCGGGTAACCGCCCCCCAGTGTCACCGCCTTCTTCTCGTAATAACGGAAGCCCGGTGTGGTCTTCCTCGTCGCAGCAACGACAACATCCGGGTTGATCACCTTGCATCTCTGAACCAGGTCCCAAGTCTTAGTGGCAATCCCGCTCATCCTCATGATGAAGTTCAGCGCCACCCTCTCCCCCGCCAGTATTGACTTTGCGAGACCCTCGATCCTGAGGACCCTGTCGCCTTCCTTCACACGCTGTCCGTCCACGAAGACAGTGGATGTCTTCAGTCCCAGGAGCCTGAATATCCCCTGAGCCTCTTCTAATCCCGCTAGAACGCAATCCTCCTTGGCGATGATCACTGCCTCAGCTTTCTCTTTCCCCAACAACGCCTTGGACGTAATGTCGCCCTTGCCAAGATCCTCCCGGAGGAAGTCTTTGAGAGCCACGCTGAATAATCTCCCTGGTCCTATAAATACTTCACTAAATGTCCAGCCACTCGCCTTCCATTGGCATTAGGACTTCCCTGCCTTCGATATCGTTCGCCAGGTCCTCTCTGTTCTCCCCGTGGCAGAGGACCACCTTCTCAGGGTCGCAACCGTCGATGAAGTCCAGTAGGTCGTCGTGGTCGGCGTGAGCCGAGAAGTCAAAGAACGAGACCTCACATTTGACCTTCACCTTGGCCCCATGCAGGTCGATCATTCCAGTCTCTCTCAGCAGGCGTCCGTTGGTACCCTCGACCTGATAGCCAGTGATGAATACCCCGCTCTTAGGATCGTTGGCAATCCTCTCCATGTACCGAATCACAGGTCCTCCGTCCATCATCCCGCTGGTGGTCACGATGACCTCTCCCCTGAGCGCCTTCACTCTTCCGGTTTCGCTCCTTACCTGCCGTGAGTCCTTGATGACCTTTCTCAGGTTGCGTGGATTCCTCACCGACTCTGGAAATGAACGATAGATTCGACAGATCTCCTTGCCCATTCCGTCCACCCAGACATCGAACCTCTTCTTGCTCAGTAGAAGCATCATCTCTTGGGTCCTGCCAACGGCGAACGCTGGGACGAGAGCAATTCCTCCCCTTTCAATGGTAGCCCTGACCTTCTTCAGGAAATCGTGCTCAAGCTGTAACCTATCTGGATGCCTTCTGCCCGCATACGTGGACTCCAGAACCAGAGTGTCGCATTTCACGGGCTTTGCGCCCCAGACCAGCTCGGTATTGACAGTGTTGATGTCCCCAGTGAAAAGAACAACATCCCGGTTCATCACCTCGTACATGGTCGCCCCGGGTATGTGCCCCGCGGGGTGGCTGGTGATTTCCAGGTCTCCTTCCCTTCTGGTCTCCCCGAAGCGCATGTCCCTCAGGTTGCCCCTGGTCGCCATGAGGTCGTCTTCATCATACGGGAATGCGAAACCCTCAAGATTGGTCACCTTTATCGAATCACGAAAGAGAATCTCGGAGGTCGCGAGAGTGACGGGTGTGGCGTAGGCGGTCGTGTTGTGTCTGGAGCATAACCACGGGACCATTCCGGAATGATCGATGTGTGCATGCGTGAAGTAACAGGTCTTTACCGGAGGGGCATCCAAAGGGAATCCAGGAGGTTTTGAGGGCAGGAATCCGTAGTCGAACAAAAGCAGATCGCGGCCGTGATCCAAAAGCATCCCAAGAGATCCGACCTTGCTGGCCCCACCCAGGAACTGTATCCTCATTACCAAGGGATAACCACCTTTTGCTTAATCCTTTTTGGCATGTTGTTGACGTGCAGTCCCGGAATGAGCCCGGTCGCGATCCCGGCGATCACGCCGATCAGAGTAAAAACAGAAGCGGCGAGGAGAAGCGTCAGCGGGTCCATTCCCGATGGGAATCGTCGGGAGTTCTCATAACGCTTTGTTGACCTTTCATTGGGCCTTCGACCTGTCTCATGGTAAGGAAGAGATGCTCAGCTTTTATCCCTCACATCAGGGTAACATCTGGACCACTTATCTGATTCAGGAATCGCCTTCAATCCAAGCGGTCGAGTTCTCGGTCCGCGGTCAGCATCCGAAACCCGCCTTCCACACACTTCTGGCACCTGGGCCCTGGTGCAAACATATAAATCCCGTACGGCATATCTTGTTGATGGATATGAAAAAACTGTCCGTGGATTCGATAGAAGCACCCTCACGTCTCAAAAGAGCCATTCAAGAATTCGTGAAGGAATCTGTTGAGAGATACCGGAAGAGGATAGACACGATGATCCTGTACGGCAGTGTGGTCAGAGGAGAGGCCAACGACGACAGCGACATTGACATCCTCGTCGTGTGGAAGGGCACAACGCTGGACGCCATGGATTCACTGGGCGAGATCGCTCTCAAGGTCCTTCTCAAGCATGGCTGTGGCATCTCGATCCATCCAATGAGCCCCAAGCACTATGACTATGTCAGCGGGATCAACACTCATTTCTTCAGGAATGTGGCACGAGAAGGGATCGTAGTTGCGTGAGGAGATAGAGCTTCATCTTCGACGTGCGGAGCAGAAGCTTGAGGCGGCAAGGTACCTCTGCGATGGTGGGTACTACAACGACGCAGTCAGCAGAACGTATTATTGCATGTTCCACGCAGCCAGTGCACTCCTCCTGACAAAGGACATCGCCCCGAGGTCACACAGGGAGCTGGTACGCCAGTTCGGACTCGAGTTCGTGAAGCCTGAGACCGTGGACAAGTGGTACGCGAAGGCATTGAGGAACCAGAAGGACATGAGGGAACTAGGCGACTACGATGTCACAAGGGAAATGTCCCAGGAGGAGACGGAGCAACTCATCGAGAACGCCAAAGAATTCCTGAATGAGATAAGAGGAGTGATCGAGGACCTGATCAGCGAGGGTAAGGAGTAGGCGGCCATATGGCAATTTGGACCTTGTCTGAAGGACCCGCCGAAGAAGTCAGGGAAATGTGGAGCAAGTTGTTTCCAAATGGAAGAAACATAAGTGATGGAACTCCTTTCAGATTTCCCCCCAGCTGAGAAGGATGATAACACATCCAACAGGCAGAAGGAGAAGATTTGTGCATCGCACAAGAACTCACCAAGGGATGGAAAGATACCGCAGGTATGACAATAATGGTTTTTGCTGTTTCCCGAACAGGCATACGTAGACTGTTCAGAGGCAAGCTCTGAAGAAGCATCAAAAGCGTCAATGCAGTGAACTCTCTATTCAACATTCTACTGGCACCGATGTCCAAATCCAACAGATGTGGCTTCCTGTGGGTATCTTCATTCTGTGACCTGCTCCCTGTTTGCATTACCAGCCCAGTTTGTTTGTGCATACGTGGTCGTCCAGCCTCTTCCAAAACTGAATTGTTCTGAGTAGGCATAGGACAAGAAAGGTTACGACTCAGGACTAACCTGAGGATACTGCTCAAGAAAACTTATCTAGGTTGGAAGCTCTCATCCTTCGACCGCTCAACAAACGCCTCCTTTCTGGAATTAACATGGTCGCGAGCAGTGACGAGAGGTCTTCATGTAGATTGAAGAGAGAAGAGGAAGATGAGAACGAACACAACGGCAGAGGGACTTTCAGGGCGTGATTTCTTATTCTATGGTGTCGGTGTTTCCTCGATAGTCTTTGGTTTCTTCTTGATGATTCTGGGGCTTCTTGATGAATCGCTGATTCCAATTGGTCTGACGTTTGGAATGATCTCCATCTTCATGGGCGCTCTCTTGATCTATATCGGGAAGCAGCTTCCACGTCCTGTTCCAGCACCTCACCGAATACCGCCTCCCTGCTCTGAGTGTGGAAGAACCCTCAAATGGTTTGTCTACGAAGGTAGATACTTCTGTTATGGATGTCGAGAATACAGAGATTAGAACTTCGACTTGGACGAATGGCTGGGCACCATATCCATCATTAGATGTCTGAATGGAGGTGATAGTGAATTGAGAACGGAACCAAGTGGAATCACAGACAAAGGACTTGCAGGCTTTGTCGTGTTTCTGGGAGTCATATATCTCGACACTGTCGGTATCGTTCTGTTTGACATATTCTTCTTGGGAGACATAAAGTTGGACCTCCTTGGTTTGGCTATATACTCAATAGTGATTCTTGCAGGCATTAGCCACATTGTGTGGGGCGCCAAACGGTTGCTGGCCAGTAGACGCGAGAAAGAGTCATGAAGAACGAGCTTCTCATTCGTCGATTCCTATGAAGGACTCATGTCATCTGGCTTGTATTTGCGTCTTCACACTTCAGGTCCTCTGAAACCATCGATTGCAGAACCGACAGTAGAACCTCTGATAATACCTCATGTGGGATTTGCGATAGACGCGACCGTGCTTGCTCACACC
>JAZGCT010000112.1:0-3458 GCA_036477085.1 Thermoplasmata archaeon
TGGTGAATCACATACTGACGTTTGGGTTAGATATCACCTGGCGAAGGAAGGCTGCCAAGATAGCCACCGAGCGTAAACCTTCCCGATTGCTGGATATCTGCAGTGGAACTGGTGAGACCGCGATCTATCTTCTCCGCTTGGCCGACGATGGGGCTACCGTGGTCGCTGCTGACTTCTCCGACCCGATGATCCGCAAACTCAAAGAGAAGCCGGAAGCCGATCGGATCCTCCTCACACTTGCCGACGCCAGTTCCTTGCCCTTCCCCGATGAGACGTTCGACGCCGTCACCATCTCATTCGCAACCCGCAACATCAGCATGACCCAGGACCACCTGTCAAAGTGCTTCAGTGAGTTCCACAGGGTGCTGAAACCGGGGGGAGTGTTCGTGAACATAGAGACCAGTCAGCCGCCTTCCAGATTCATGAGAAGACTATTTTACTGGTATGTAAGAGCATTCATCAGACCCATGGCAAACTCCATCTCGCGTTCTAAGGCAAGTTATGCCTACCTAGCGAATTCGATCCTCAATTTCTGTGATGCGGAGGAGCTGGCAGAATCCATTCGGCAAGCGGGTTTCTCGCATGTGGAGTTCGATCTCCTGCTGTTCGGAATCGTGGCCGTCCACAAGGCCATGGTATGATGACACTATGGCGGAGTAATTCTGATAGGAGAATCGTCGGTTGGCCTTTGACTCTGAAACCTTAGGGCAGAATCTTCATAGCTTGTGCTCCGCTTTGGAAAGACGATTCTTGATTGCAGGACACACTAATAGCTATTCTCGAAACGATCTAGTGACCTTGGATTTGTCAAAGATCTGCTGCCGATGAGAAAGTCAAAGAATGTCTTCAAAAATGCTCCACTTTCTTCAAAAGAATCAGCTACAGAGGTTCACAGATTACCTAATCAAACCGCGAAACAGGTCGGTAGGAGCATATTGGTAGGGCTTGAGTTACGCTTCAAGTAGTACAAAACCTTTATGTAGGGCCAGGAGGATTCTACAGTAGAGGGAAAGAAGTGCCAAAACCATCAGGAAAAGCCCGCAAAGTAGATACGGTAGACCTATCAAAGCTAGATGTCGACATGTGCAAGGTCATCAAGGTCGGCGGTCAAAGGATTGCGATATGCAAGGAGAGGGACAAAGTAGCGATCTACTCAGTGGAGGAATGAATCCTTGCCCTGGGAGGAGAGACTCCCTCTTGCAGAGATTGGATTGGTTGTTTTGGTTGGAGAAGAGAGGACACCGAAACTTCTACAGGATAATGGGATAGGAATGTCCATTCCAATACCTGGAAAGACAGATTTCCGTCTCATTTTGGTGAATGAGAAGGGGATAATGAAGGTGTTCGGGATGAAGAGAAGGGGAGAGTTTTCCTATCATGCGTGATTGAGATTTCATATTTGTTGATCTCTCTTGGGGATGTAGTATCTATACGTCCAAATCACATTGGCAAAGAACCCAAGGGGAAACAAGAATAGAGTTACTGTTGGCATGGGCTATGGGCCTGGGCGGATTTGAACCGCCGATATTCACCTTTCCCATCCGGAGGGATTGTAAGGGTGACGTCATAGGCCACTAGACCACAGGCCCTTGGGTCAGCAATCAACGATAGCCCAAAAAAACCTTTCTGTCCACTCGCATGAACTAACCTAGCAAGGCAGCAGCCGCATCTTGAGCAAACCTGATTATTGGCTCTGCAAGCAGACCAGTGATCACGATCCCAACCGTCGCAAGTATCACAGCAATGTAGAGACCAGTTGGCGCCTTCACCTTCGTCTCGTCCGGTCCTTCCAGTATGTACATGTACTTGATCACCCGAGCGTAATAGTACAACGAGATGGCACTGTTCAACACACCGGCGACCGCCAACCAGACGAACCAATCCCCGGCGTTCACCGCGGAAGAGAACAGAACGAACTTGCTGAAGAACCCTCCCAATGGCGGAATGCCGGCCAGCGCCAGAAGCAGCACCATCATGCAGAACGCGACTATGGGCATCCGTTTGTACAGTCCTTTGTAGTCATTGAGATTGTCACCTATCTTCGCCATCGCGGTCAAAGCAACGACCAAGAACGCCCCACCAGTCATTAAAGCGTGGGTGAGCATGTGGTAAAGACCGCCTGCGAGGCCGTATTGGGCGATGCTGAGAGTCGCCGGATCAACTGCTAAAGTGCCCACACAGACAGCAATCAAGATGTACCCCGCCTGCGCGATGCTTGAATATGCCAACATCCTCTTCAGGTCCGTCTGGACGATAGCCAAAACATTTCCAACCACCATGGTGACGACGGCGAGGACCGCGACAATGAACACCCATTCCATTCTTGCGGCAATCAGCCCCAACAGGAATATCTTGAAGAACGCCGCGAAACCGCCTTTCTTCGAACCGGCAGCAAGGAAGGCGGATATCGTCGTGGGACTGCCTTGATAAACGTCGGGCGCCCACATGTGGAACGGGACGATCGCTATCTTGAACCCGAACCCTGCGATCAGAAGAACGACGCCCAAGATAATCGGGATGGTCATTCCTTCCATGGTCAGGCCGATGGCCAGTGCGTCAGAGATCCCAGCGAGGTCGGTGGTAGCTCCTCCGGCAAATGCTGTTACACCATAAATGATCGAGATGCCGAACAATGCGATGGCAGATGAGACCGCACCCATCAAGAAGAACTTCAATCCCGCTTCCGCGGATGCCTTGTCCTTCCTCTGGAACGCCGCCAAGGCGTATGTGGAAATGCTAGCTAATTCAAATGACAGGTATAACACGAAAAGGTCCGTAGCCGACGCGATCAACATCATGCCGACCAGTGCCAGCAGCATCAAAGAGAAGTACTCCGCCCTGTATTTCTCCTCCTTATCGATGTACGAGATGGACCCGATCGTGACCAGGATCCCAACGAAGATGAAGATCATGTACAGGAACAGAGAGAACGAATCCACCTTGATCTTCAGATCCGAGAAGTCCACGTCAACTGGGGCAGACCACAGATCCAGACCCATCGCGCTCGTGAAAGAAAGCCCGGCCATGTCCGCTACCAGGAACAACGCGACGATCAATCCGACCAACGTCAAATAAGCGTAGTACCTCCGTTGGCTCTTCACGAAGACGCTCAAAATCATTATCGCAAAGGAGAACGCCAGGAGGATGAATATCGGGGACAGGACTGCGTATGTCATAAGGCGGCCACCCACTCGAATATCTTATCCATGAGCAGAATCGGAAGGATTCCGAAGAGGACGAATGTGAATGTCAGCACGGCCAACGGAACGGTCTCGAAGGTCCTGAGGTCCTTCGGATCCTCCACCATCTCATTGTACGGACCGAAGATGGCCCTTTGCATCGCGAAGAGGTAGTATCCAGCCGTCAACGCGACAGAGATTATCGGGAAGAATATCCACAGACCGAACGCCTCCCAGGTTCCAACGAAGACGCTCACCTCCGCCACGAACCCGACCAGA
>JAZGCT010000113.1:0-2867 GCA_036477085.1 Thermoplasmata archaeon
CTGTCTTCTCCAACCAATGTCAGGGGTTTATTGATGGATACGTGCTCGAAGTACGTTCCATTGAATACGAAGATCGTATCGCCTGCCGATGATGCATTTATGGCATCCTGTATAGATGTGAAATTGCCTGGCCCCGCTCCACCAACAAATCGAGTGGTTGCTTCAGCGTTGTTAGGAATAATGGTGATGGCGATGTTGATTGTGCTGATAAGAACAAGCACTGTGATTGACAGACTCAATCTCTTCATCATCTCCTCCCAAGCATCCTGACATAGAAGCCGAGTCCGCTGATATAGTTCTTCCTATGGAATCTCCTGTATCCGACCCCTAACCCAATTTTCATATATCATCAAAGTATGAAGAGAGTACAATGCTCGACATCAAACTGATCAGGGAGACCCCAGGCATCGTCCGCAAGGACCTCGAGAAGAGGCAGGACGATGAGAAGATGAAGCTCCTGGAGGAGATCATCACCCTAGACGTGGAATGGAGAGCACTATTGGAGAAACTGAACGCGGACAGGCAGAGAAGGAACGCGGTCTCCAAGGAAATCTCGGAGCTCAAGAAGAAGGGAGAGGACACCACAGCCCTGGTCAGCGAAGCATCGGAACTACCCAAGAAGATCAAAGAGCAGGAGGAGAAAGAATCCGAGCTCAAGAAGAAGATAGACCTCGGCCTGATGAGATTGCCGAATATCCTTCACGAGACCGTTCCCATCGGAACAGATGACAGCGACAACGTCGAGGAGAGGAAATGGGGAGAGATAAGGGAGGTTGATTTCGATCTGGTCCCTCACGCCGAACTCATGGAGAGCCTCGGGATAGCCGATTTTGACAGGGCTGCGAAAATTGCTGGCGCAGGCTTCGTGTTCATGATGGGCGACCTGGTCAGACTGGACCAGGCATTGATCAATCTGGCTTTGGATTACCTGACCGAAGAAGGATATGTTCCAGTCGAGCCTCCGTTCATGATGAGGCGCAGGGCGTACGAAGGTGTCACGGACCTCGCGGACTTCGAGGAAGTGATGTACAAGATCGAAGGGGAAGACGAGTATCTGATAGCCACTTCAGAACATCCGATCGGAGCCATGTACATGGACGAGATAATCGACGAGGATACCTTGCCTTTGAAGTACGTCGGTCTCAGCACCAATTTCAGACGGGAGGTCGGGGCGCACGGTCTGGACACGAAAGGCCTCTTCCGAATGCACCAGTTCAACAAGGTGGAGCAGTTCATCTTCTGCGTACCCGAGGAATCATGGCGCTTCCACGAGGAGCTCATAAGCAACGCGGAGGCCCTGTTCCAGATGTTGAAGATCCCGTACAGGATCGTGAACGACTGCACCGGAGATATCGGGACGGTGGCGGCAAAGAAGTACGATCTGGAAGCGTGGTCGCCCAGGCAGAACAAGTACGTCGAAGTAGTCTCGTGCTCCAACTGCACCGACTACCAGGCAAGAAGACTGAACATCAGGGTCGGCAGGGTGGGCGGGGACAAGAGGATACTGCACACGCTCAACAGCACAGCAATAGCAACCTCAAGAGCGCTGGTCGCCATCCTGGAGAACAACCAGGAAGCGGACGGAAGCGTCACCATACCAGAGGTCCTGAAACGCTACATGAACAACCAGGAAACGATAGAACCAAAAAAACAATAACTCAAGATTTCATCTCCCTCCCGGTGACCTAGTGCTTACATGTCCACTCGATTTTAGGTACGGCAGGGACGTGATGAAGGCCGTTTTCGACGAAGAGAACTGGCTCTTCAAGCTGTTGCAGGTGGAGGCGGCCCTGGCACATGCTCATGCCGAGGTGGGGAACATACCCCAAGTTGACGCGGACAACATAGCGAATGCGGTCGCCAACAAGACGGTAAAGCTGGAGAGGGTTAAGGAGATAGAGAAGGAGATCCGGCACGATCTGATGTCTGTTGTGAAGGCACTGGCTGAGCAGTCCGGGGAATCGGGCAAGTACGTTCACCTCGGAGCCACTAGCTACGACACCGAGGACACCGCGAGGGCGCTGCAGTTCAGGGAAGCTATTCGTTATATCAAAGAGGGTTTGAAGAAACTGAAGGTCGTATTGGCAGAACTGGCGGAGAAACACAAGGGCACTGTGATGCTGGGAAGGACACATGGTCAGGCTGCGGTTCCTATTACATTCGGGCTGAAAATGGCCGTCTACGCACTGGAGGTCCACAGGCACATGGAAAGACTGGACGAGATGGAAAAGAGGGTGTACGTCGGGAAGATGAGCGGGGCTACCGGAACCGGTGCAGCATTCGGGCCCAGGGCGTTGGAGATATAGCAAGCGGTCATGAACAAGCTTGGACTGGGCTACGAAGAGGCAACCACCCAGATAGTCGGCAGGGACACATACGCCGAATTCATCACCTGGTGTGCGAACGTCGCCTCATCGCTGGAAAAGTTCGCCACGGAGGTCAGGAACCTGCAGAGGAACGAGATCGGTGAGGTCGCTGAAGCCTTCGACGAGGAGAAGTTCGTGGGCAGTTCGACCATGGCCCAGAAGAAGAACCCGGAGACCAGCGAGAACATATGCGGTCTGGCAAGGATCGTCAGAGGTTTCGTGGTCCCGACCTACGAGAACATCCCGCTCTGGCATGAGAGGGACCTCACCAACTCTTCGGCTGAGAGGTTCATAATCCCACACGTTTGCATACTCACGGACGACATCCTGGTCAAGATGATAGACGTCTTCTCCGACCTCTATGTGAACGAGAAGAGAATGCTGCAGAACATCGAACGAACAAGAGGCCAGATCATGAGCGAGTCGGTGATGATTGCACTGGCGAACAAAGGCGTGGACAGGCAGGAAGCCCATGAAGCGATACGAAAACTGGCGATGACG
>JAZGCT010000114.1:0-5816 GCA_036477085.1 Thermoplasmata archaeon
AGGCGGGCGCCTCCATCATAGTCGTGGGTGGAGCCATAATCAAGGCGGCGAAGGTGGCCGAGGCAACCCAATCGATACGAAAGGCCATAGATCAGGGCAAGGCCGTCAAGACCGAGCTGTACAAGAAGTACAAGGAGAACGAGCTCCACGAGGTGTTCTCCAAGGTGTCAACCCCTAACATCGCCGACGCAATGCAGAAGAGGGGGACCATGTTCGGTATCCTGCCCCGGATCAACCACGGGACCAAGATGGTCGGGCGTGCCCTTACGGTCAAGACCGCTAACGGTGACTGGGCAAAACCTGTAGAAGCAATCGAACACGCCAAGAAAGGTGATGTGATCGTCGTGGACGTTGGAGGCGGGAACACAGCCATTTGGGGGGAACTGGCTTCCTGGAGCTGCAAGCAGAAAGGCGTCGCCGGCGTGGTCATTGACGGGGCCGCGAGAGACATTGACGAGATACTGGACATCGATTTCCCGGTATTCTCCAGGCACATCGTTCCGAGGGCTGGGGAACCAAAGGGACATGGCGAGATCGGATGCGAGGTCGAGGTCGGAGGCCAGCTGGTCCGGAACGGCGACTGGATAGTCGGGGACGAGAGCGGCGTGATGGTCATTGCCCAGGAAGAGGCGGTGGAGATGGCCAACCGTGCCCTGGATGTTCTTGAGAGGGAGAACCGGATAAGAGAAGAGATCAAGAGGGGAAAGACGCTCTCGGACGTTCTCGAGCTCGAGAAGTGGGAGACTGTGGACTGAACGTTCTCAGTATTTTAGTACAACATCACGAAAAGTGCGAGAGCGGTGGCCACTACTAGCGATATATAGACGCCCATGTTCCATCTGAAGATCTTTGAACCGTCCAAGGGAGGGAAAGGTATCAGGTTGAAACCCCCAAGGACTATGTTTATCAAGGCCAGCAGGCGGAATATCTCACCCAGGTCAAAGACACCGGGAAAAACGGAGATGTTCAAAGGATTGGTGAGGAAGTAGAATACAATAAAGACAGCGCCCATCGAGATATTCGTGGCAGGTCCAGCAGCGCTTATCTTACCGTTCTGCTCCGGGGTTATGCGTCCTCCGATTATCACGGCACCAGGCGCAGCGAATATGAACCCCGCTGCAGATGTCACCAAAGCGAAGATCAGTCCCATGAAACTGTAATTGAACTCGGCCCAACACCCGTACTTCTGAGCCAGGAACTTGTGAGCCATCTCGTGGAAGAAGAAGGCCGTCAGCACAGCCAAGAACGACACGATGAAAAGATACACGAACGACATATCGCTCAATGCACGCGGTACACCTTGTATGCCATCCGAGAACAAGATGGTAAACGCGAGTGTAAGGACCAGAACCGAAATCACTATCTCTCTCAGTTCTCTCCTGCCAAAACGAAAACCCCCGGCCTCTGGGTAATTGAAGGGAGGGTAAGACATAACTCTTCTATCCCCCCAGCGTATTTATCTCTATGCTTCTTTGAACCGGGCTCCGCAGTTGTAACAGAAATGCGCATTCTTCATCACCTCGGCTTCGCACAGGGGACAGACCATCATAGTCTCCCGGGGCACCTCTTCAACTGCCGTCTCCTCCTCGATGGGTCCCTTCTCGAGGTCCGCAAGGTCGGAGTCTAGCTCTTCCCAGAAAACGTCAACGTAATCTTCGATCTCCTCGAGTTCAGAATCTTCAGCCTCAACAAGCACCCTGGACAGCTCCTCCTGGAAGTCCTTGGGCATCTCCCTGAATGCCGCGTCCCAGCATATCTTCTCGCTTATCTTCCCCATGAGCGGATCCAGCCCGCTCTCAAGTCCATCCTCGTGAACATCCAGTTTGATCCTCGTGTAGTGCCCGCATATCTCACAAGACTCCAAAGAGGCATCTATCATGCTCTTGCATATGGGACATTCCATCTCTTCGATGACCGGGACTTCATGTTCCGTATCCAGCACATCCATGAGCATGATCCGCCTAGCTATCACATGATGCAAGCCATTCGTCCTCTGGGGTTCTGTCAGTGCCATTCCGACCAGGGATGCAAAATTCTCTATTCCCTCGTCATACAGGTCCCCAGCCGTTTCCTCTGACAGACCCGGGACCAGCATGAAATGGTGAATGGCCTCCCTCTTCTCGCGACTGCTTTCGGATCTAGATGTAGCCTCCCTGGATGACCCGCAAGAATAACAAACGATGGAATAAGCATGCAATGGATCCCCACAAACTCTACACTGGACCTTCCCCTCGACCAGGATGGTGCCGCAGATATCACAGCACCCGCTTGCGCCTGCGTGCGATCCGCAGACGTCACACATGGATAAGGCTGCCTGGCTCATATTCCATCCCTGAGAACAGATGGACTTTGCTATCTCTCCTCTATTCGACTTTTAGAGGTTTCAAAGAGAATAAAGCTATGTTTTAGATTATCACCTCACGAAAGGCGTTTCCGGAGTACTGGCCGTACATTCACCCACCTCCCGCACAAAGTGTAGTATATTCTCCCGCGGTTTCCCTCATCATGGCATCCTCTGTCCAGTCCAAGACATCTATGGAGGAACCTATTGAGAGGGGCCTGTTCCCGTTCGAGAAGGTGAGGGGAGGCCAGAAGGACGTGCTGGAGGATGCCAGGATCGCCCTCAGGGAAGGAAAGCACCTGCTGGCCGATGCTCCCACCGGCCTGGGAAAGACCGTTGTCGCGCTCACCGCCTCCCTGGAGGTCGCGCTGGACCAGGACAAGCTCGTTCTTTTTCTTACTTCAAGACAGTCCCAGCACAAGGCTGCCATTGATACCATACTTCTCATGAACAAGGCTGGGGCCAGGGTCACGGGCGTGGACGTCATCGCCAAGCAGGCTATGTGCCAGTTGCCCGAGGCCAGGAAGTTCAGGAGGGCGTTCTACGAGTACTGCAACTTCAAGGTAAAGACAAAGTCGTGCCCGTGGCACAACAGGGACCGCGATGCGGTTGCTGAGATGATCTCAAAGGGGACCATGCATGTCCACGAGCTCATAAGCGTGTGCAGGAGGTTCGGGGTGTGCCCCCACAAAACCGCGATGACCGCTGCGGGAAGAGCCCATGTCCTGGTGTGTGACTACAACTATATCTTCTCGGACGTCAGCAGGCAGGTTCTCAAGTCGATGGACAGGGACCTGAATGAGATTATTCTCGTCGTTGACGAGGCTCACAATCTTCCCGACCGTGTTCGGAGCCATTTGTGTGGGGATCTCAGTCCGCGCGACCTGAAGAGGGGGATCAAGGAGTCGAAGCCATATGATGCGGCATTGTCGAAGTTGCTGAGGTCGATCCTCATCAGCTTTCTGAAGACATTCAAAGATAGAGAGGGGGAGGAGAAGGCGGAGAGGGCGCTGTTCCTTGACCTGGTCCAGAAGGCCATGCGGAAGGTGTCGGGAGAGGACTTGCGGATAATGGATCTGATCGTCCACCTGGAGGAGGTCGGTGAGGCCGTCATCGGCGATGGCGGATCGTCCACTTTGATGGAGATTGCCAACTTCATGAAGAAATGGAACGAGATGGACGACGGGATGGTGAGGATACAGACCCACGGGAATGACAAGAAGATCTCCTACAAACTGCTGGACCCATCCATTCTGAGCGCGCCCATTTTCAAGGATCTGCATTCTTCGATAATCATGAGCGGCACCCTTCACCCCGTTAACATGTACAGGGACCTCCTGGGTTTGGAGCCCGAACGTACTGTGTCTGGCCACTACCCTTCGCCTTTTCCCAAGGAGAACAGGTCCGTCGTGGTCACGCCAAACCTCACGAGTCTTTACGCCAAGAGGACGGAGAGCATGTACGAGGCCTATGCCCAGAACATAATCTGGATAGCCGAGGGTCTGCCAGGGAACATCGCGGTGTTCTTTCCCTCCTACGCCTTTCTGCAGAAGATAAAGGAGGGAATGGGACGATGGAAGGGCAAGGACGTGCTGCAAGAGAAGTCGAGAATGAAGAAGGAAGAGAAGACCGCATTGCTAGATGAATTGAAGGTCAAGAAGGAGGGGGACGGTGCGATCCTCATGGACGTGTTGGGAGGTTCGCTCTCCGAAGGTATCGATTACAAGAACAACCTGCTGCACTCGGTCGTGGTCGTCGGTCTTCCGCTGAGCCCACCAAGCATCGAGAACCAAGCCCTCAAGCACTATTACTCCGACAAGTTCGGTCCCAGGAAGGGGTTCGAGTATTCGATCATCCATCCGGCTCTGAACAAGGTCCTCCAGGCTGCCGGGAGGTGCATAAGGAGCGAGAAGGACAAGGCGATAATTTTTCTCATGGACTCCAGATTCGCTCAGGAACGCTATTCCAAGTGCATGCCCCAAGGCTTCGATTTCGAAGTGTCCAGGGACGTGCGTGGGAACGTTTCCAGGTTCTCCAAGAGGGCCTTCCCGGAACTGGTCACAGTCCAAGTATCTTAACTTATTTCTATTCGGTCAGCGATTAGTGCGCCGATGCTAATACGGACCGGGGCGGAGGCCGAGATACATCTGGATGAATGGGAAGGCCGAAAGGTCGTGAACAAGATCAGGGTCAAGAAGGGCTACCGGGATCCGGAACTGGACGAGAGGCTCAGGTCGAAGAGGATCAAGACAGAGGTCAAGCTCATGAGGGAGTGCAGGAAGCTTGGGATCTCAGTCCCGATAATCTATGATGTAGACCTGGTTGGCAACAGGATACTGATGGAGTTCGTGGAGGGTGAAAGGGTCAAGGACATCCTGGATTCCGACCGCAAGGACAAGAAGAGCCTGTGCTGGGAGATGGGGGAGAAGGTCGGCAGGATGCACAGAGAAGGCGTTGCACACGGGGATCTTACCACCTCTAACCTGATATTGAATGGAGAGAGACTGTATTTCATCGATCTCAGTCTGGGGGAGAAGTCGGAGGAACTGGAGGTTCTGGGTGTGGACCTTCACCTTCTGAGGGAAGCGTTCTTGAGCGCACATTCTAAGGTCTTCGATCTGTTCGAAGAAGTTCTCAGCGGTTATCTCACCTCATATCCCGGAGGCTCTGACGTCATCGAGAAGATGAAAGATATCGAATCCAGGGGGAGATACACCTGATACGATTCGTGACCACCAATGAGGGCAAGTTCAGGGAGGTCTCCAGGATGCTGGTTGAGGCCGGGATCGAATCTGAGATGCTCGACCTGGATTATCCTGAGATTCAGTGCGATACACTGGAAGAAGTGGTCCAGAATGCCTTGAACTGGCTATCTGGCAAGGTGGAAGGGGACTTCTTGATAGACGATTCGGGATTGTTCATTTCCTCTCTGGGGGGCTTTCCAGGTGTCTATTCCTCGTACGTTTTTCACACCGTTGGTTGCGAGGGCATACTGAAGATCCTTGAGGGGGTGGAGGACAGGGACGCTGAGTTCCGTTGCTGTTTCGGTTTGCACTGGAAGGGCGAGGACAAGTTGTTCTTGGGCGTTTCGCCCGGGACAATGACCAAGGATAAGAGAGGCGAGGGAGGATTCGGGTACGATCCCATCTTCGTGCCATCTGGACATCAGAAGACGTTTGCCGAGATCTCTACTGAAGAGAAGAACGAGCTCTCCCACAGGGGCAAGGCACTGGAAAAGGTGCTGGAGTTCCTCAAAGGACAGTGAGACAACCATATAGGAACGTTAATATCCCCGACATACTTTCGAAGAATGCCTGATGGTGATGAGCAGATGGAAGAGGACAGAGTGCTACTAACTGGCGGTGCCGGATTCATTGGCAGTCATCTAGCGGACAAGCTCATTGAGATGGGCAAGTATGTCGTCTGCATCGATAACTTCAGCTCCGGGAAAATGGAGTACATCGACCATCTGATG
>JAZGCT010000115.1:0-15033 GCA_036477085.1 Thermoplasmata archaeon
GGATATGAGGGGGGCCCTCCCTCATACTGCATGGAAAGGGTGACAGGAGATGAAAACCACATCATGGAAGGAGAACGGGCCGATGAATAATCTCTAACGAGAAAAGGGATTCATTAGAGAGACCCAACTCGATACAAAAGTTTGCGGTAGGAAAGTTTATAGTAGCCGGTTTAGAATATGGTTTGAAATGAGGCATCGTCTTTTGAATCTCTTCACCGAAAGGGGCACCCTCGTCGAGCCAGAGGCCATAGAACACATGCTTTCTCAGGAGGATCCGATGGACTTCGCGGATCAATTCTTCTCCAACTTGGACGACGGGACATTCATAGTGACGATGGAAGATGTGCTCAAGGTCGAGTCGATTGTAAGGGAGGTCGCAAAGGAGTACAGGGCCTCCAAGAAGTATGAGGAGATCAAGCCTCCCGAGCCGAAGAAGATGAGCGCAGCAAAGGCGAAAGATTTTGATTCAGAGATTGAAATAAAAAAGGACATCACCGGGAACTCCACGTGCGAAGGGACCATCAAGGACTTTCAGAGATACTTCAAACACAGGTTCCAAACGCTCGGCAACATGGTACGGAACAGGAGGGAGATGAGGGGCAACCTTGAGATATCGAAGGCAAAGAGAAAGATGTCCGAGATGAAGTTCATATGCATCGTCAATTACGTCAGGAGCACCAAGGGCGGACACACCATAATCGAGGTGGAGGACGGCGGTGACATCGCCACCGTGCTCGTGCCAAGCACTACAACGGGCGGCTCCAACCTGGTCCCGGATGAGGTCATAGGGGTGATCGGGAAGCCGGGAAAGAACAACGACCTGATTATAGCGGAGAAGATCCTGAGACCTGGCATACCGGGCAAGAAGAGGTTCTCGGGGTGCGACGACCCCATATCGGTCGCTTTCGTCGGGGACATTCACGTCGGCAGCAACGCCTTCATGCAGGACAAGTGGGACAAGTTCATGAAATGGTTGAACAACGGCGATGAGATATCATCATCCATCAAGTACATGGTGATACCTGGAGACATGGTGGACGGAATAGGCATCTACCCAAGACAGGACGAGGAACTTCTGATACTCGATATCTATGAGCAGTACGAGGAACTGGCTCGGCTGTTGGAGGCGGTGCCGGACCACATCAGGATCGTCATATCACCTGGTAACCACGACGCCGTCCGGCCGGCGGAACCGCAACCGGCGCTCCCGAACAACATAAAGGAACTGCTTCCTTCGGACGTCATCTTCGTAGGAAACCCCAGCACCATACTCCTGCACGGAGTGGAGGTCTTGATATATCACGGGAAAGGGATAGACGACTTCATCAGCACTGTACCCTCGCTAACGTACGAGAACCCGTTGGCATCCATGATCCAGATGCTTGACAAGAGACACGTCGCGCCGACCTACGGGGGCAAGACGCCCATAGCTCCCGAGAAGGAGGACTACCTGATCATCGACTCGGTACCTGACATCTTCGTCACAGGGCACGTTCACTGGGTGGGGGTGGACGAGTACAAGGGCGTGAGGCTCATCAACGCTTCCGCGTGGCAGACGCAGACCTCGTACCAGAAGATGAGGAACATCGACCCTATACCGGCAATGGTACCCATAGTGAACCTGCAGACGGGAAGGGCCAGGATAAAGGAGTTCTAGTTGGGTGCTCTGGGTAATCCAGTTTACGAAGTTATTTATACGCCACCGAAAGTATTCCATGACTCCCAGTGGTCCAGATGGAAGAGCAAGAGGATATCGAACTCGCCGAGAGCGAGGATATGGAAACAACCAACGTGAGCTCTCCAGAAGAGGAAGAGATCGAAGAATCGGAAGAAGAAGAGGATAAGCACGAGAGGCGTAAGAACTGGTTGAAGTCGGCACTGCTGGTCCTCAGGGATGTCGGGATCGCGTTGCTTGTCGTCTTCCTGGTCTTCGTGGCCCTCTGGGCTTATTCTGGGGTTTGGCCGCCCATAGTGGTCGTTGAGAGCAGCAGCATGCAGCATGACGATTTTTCCAGCTCTGTCGGGGTCATAGATACCGGAGACCTTGTGATAGTGCAGAAGACCAACTCCCTCAAAGAGGTTGAAACCTACGTTCAGGGTAAGTGTTCAGGTCACTCAACGTACGGTGACTCAGGGGACGTGATAATCTACAATGAGAGGGGCGGTGGAGACAAACCGATCATCCACAGGGCCCTGATATATCTTGAGTTCAACACGACGACCAACAACAGCTTCGACGTGCCCAGCCTGGAGTGCGACAAGTGGGTGAACGGCGTCAACTGGTGGGGATACAGCCCTGGACTTGTTTCCGAGCCGAGGAACATATCTACATCCCTGACCATTAGATTGAACTCGGCCTACCGCAGCTTCAACGTGACATTGAACCTCGGTACGCTGTTGAACGACATCAAGACCGATGATGACTGGAACGACGGTGGATTCATTGCCATGGGGGACAACAACGACCGTCCCGACGGCAGCCTGATAAAGCACGACTGGATCATCGGAAAGGGGAGGGGAGAACTGCCCTGGTTCGGCCTCATAAAGCTCTCGGTCAGCGGCGACATCCCTTGGGGCAACGTGTGTTCGGCGCCCAGTGAAAGAGGCTGTGCACCAGACAACAGCTGGACCTCCTTGATCATCGCCCTGGTACTTCTCATTGCCGTACCTATCGCCTTGGACATCATACTTGGATTCTACCAGAGGCACAAGAAGAACCAGGAACTGGTCGAACAGGCGCGAAAAGAAGAAGCCTCCGAGGAAGACGAAGAAGAGACCGAAGAAGAAGTTGAAGAGGAACCCTTGGAAGAAGAGACAGAACAGAGTACCGAGGACTCACTTCAGACCGAGTAAGGTCGTTTGATGCCTTAGACTGTAGTTCTTCATCCCTTTCAGGAACTCGTCCTTCTCAAGTATCCTTTTTGTCTCGAGTATGGGGACGCTCGACTGGATCTCCTTGGTCCTGCCGCCCCTGCCAAAGGACTTGACCCGGGCATTCACAAGGCCCAGCATATCAAGTTCGGAGATGAGGTCGGTGACCCTCCTCTGGGTGAGGTTGGACACCCCGGCCTTCCTTGCCAGTTCCCTGTACGCGGAGAAGACATCCCCTGTCGTGAGCCTGGTGCCGTTCCTTTCCTCGCTGAGTATGATGCCGAGAAGTACCAGCTTGGACTGTGTGGGCAGGGACCTGGTGGCCTCCAGAACGCAATCCAGCTCTATCTTGTTCTTCGCCTTTCTGACATGATGCTCGGTTATCTTGTCGCTCCCGGACCTTTCCACCAGTTCCGCGGCCACCCGCAGCAGGTCGAGAGCCCTCCTTGCATCACCGTGTTCTTGAGCTGCCAATGCGGCGCACAATGAAATGACGCCGTCATCGATGACCCCGTTCTCAAAGGCCAGATTGGACCTCTGCTGCAGGATGTCCCTCAGCTCGTTGGCGTTGTAGGGCGGGAAGACCAGCTTCTCGTCGCTGAGCCTGCTCTTGACCCTCGGGTCCAGGAACTCCGTGAACTTCAGGTCGTTGGATATGCCGATGAGACTTATCTTGGTCTTCTTCAGGTCGTCATTTATCTTGGACAGGTGATACAGGATATCGTCACCGCTCTTGGTCACCAGCTTGTCGATCTCGTCGAGGACGATGATGACCACCCTCTTCTCCTCGTCTATCTTCTCCCTGAGGATGTTGTACACCCTTTCGATCGACCACCCCGTGAAAGGGATCCTGTCGTCAAAGTCCTGCACGAACCTGTTGCCGACGTTCTGGAGGATCGCGTATGGAGTGTCGACTATCTCGCAGTTCATGTAAAGGAAGCTCACCCTCTCCCTCTCGTCCGCCTTGGAGATCTCGTTCCCCATGTACTTGATGACGGCCGTCTTTCCGGTGCCGGTCTTACCAAAGATCAGGATGTTGGAGGGCCTCTCCCCGCGGAGTGCGGTGGCCAAAATGGATGCGATCTGGTCTATCTGTTTCTCCCTGTGCGGCAGGTTCTCTGGGATATATGAGGGCCTAAGGATGTCCCTGTCCTTCTTGAACACGGATTCCCTTTCCAGATAGGGCTCGAATACGCTGTTCTCCATTCCCCTCCCCCTTTCTAAACGTCGAGGAATTGATGCCTTCTTCTCGGATAATTTCTGATCGTCCGGAGTGGAGTTGGGGTATAGCAACCTCAATACTAAAGGTTTTCTTAGACGGAAAAATGACACTACTCCCCTTTGACAAAACCGTAGAGACAAGCGCCGAAGATTATCGTGACCAAGATGAATTCGGTGAAGCAGTAGATGCATATCTTGTGGATGACAAAGAGCTCCAGATAGGTGAGGTACGAGGTGAGGAGAGTTCCCAAGAAGGAGAGAATGAGGACGATCACAAAGAAGTTCTCGGTGTAATCCCTGTTCCAATGCTTGAGCCTGAGGGCCGCGAAGAGGAAGATGAGGACCATCCCGATGAGGCCAAGATGAGCGAGGGGTATCCCGAAGATGTTGTTGTACTCACCTTGAGTGACCTCACCGCAATCTATCCATTCATCTGCAGGACAGGCCAAAGAACCAGGATCGTAATGATCATAGACAAGATAACCGGCAATGAAAATCCCGAGAAAGGACAGGATCACAGTGAACAACAAGATGTTCGCTTCGCTGTGAATCCTCCTTTGAGTCAAGAACTCGAACATGTTGTCCGCACCCTACAGATGAGGATTGATCTCGCCCTTCAGTTGTTCAACGGTCTTGTAGCCGACGATTTTCTTAATGACTGTTCCATCGGTGCCAATCAAGAACATGGTGGGCGTGGCGGTTACTCCCCAAGTGTCGGTCAATGATTCAGGCGCGTCGATAAATGGCCAGGCCGATCCGTGCATGTCCCTGTAGTTGCGAACATCTTCAAAGGAATCAAGTGGATCCCCGGATATGGACACAAACTCCACCCGTGCACCGTTCCCATAGTATGTGTACAATTCCTCCAGATTCGGATGAATCTGAAGGCAATAGATGCATTCGGTGTAGAAGAACTCGAGCAGTATGAGATGGTTCCCAATGTGAAGATTGAGGTCGTAGGGGACGTTGTCCACGTCGCTGTACTTGAAGGGAGGGGCCTGCTCACCAATGACTACTCCGCCGTCATTTGCGGGAGGTGGAAAAGCCACCAAGATGAGGATCACCGAAATGATGATGGCAATGATGATGGCTCCGATGGCCCATCGTCTGCGTTCGGCGTCCTCGAATGGAGCACCTGTTTTCATCTGCTTCTTCTTGGCGATCTTGATGTCGGCCTTGTCGTCCTCGGACAGCACCGAGTCCACCTTTGCATTCGGATGGACCTTCTTCAGATGACCTTCGAGGTTCTCCAACTTGACTCGTATGCCGCAAACAGGACATTCTTTCATCGTAGCCATGGGATTCTCTTGGAGGAAATATTGGGGAGGGCTCTTATTAACGTTTCGCATTTGTTAGGGAAGGGGCAGCCAGACATTATCGTTCTGCGCATGGAATGGAAAAAAGAGATATAGTATGGCGTCACAAAGGGTAATAGATGGCCAAACGAAAGGCGCATTTGGTGAAGATGCCAGCTGGACAGGCCGAAGAGCTGGAACCCCCGGAAGTACGGGTGGAAGTGGAGCCCCGTCCTCCGATAGACCTTCCCAGATCAGTTGAATTCTCCTACTCAAAGGGCGTCTTCCTTCAGAGATTGGTGCTCCAGACCATCATGGCGATGTTAGTTGTATTGCTACTCTCCCCTTTCTTCCTAGATATCAGGTTGCTTTCCTCCGCGATCATCCTGGGTCTCCTCTGGGTCTACATAGTAATATCCTCGATCTCGCCCTTCTTGACCTCACACACATTGACGTCGGAGAAACTCGTACTCAGGCAGGGATGGTACTTCAAGACGACCATACCTGTAGAGGACATCGAATCGGTGGAGACCACAGACGAGCCGGGCAAGGTGGGCGTCAAGTTCTCCATAGCATATAGAAAGGTGTACGTCACCGGCTCCAAGTTCGGACTCGTAAAGATAACCCTCAAGGAACCGAAGCGCTTTGCAATGGTGATGGGAAAGAGGGCCGAAGAGGTGATAATTGACGTGGATGACCGTTTGAGGTTCGTGGAGATCCTGAACGGCTTCATCCAACAGCGGGACGCGCCTATTCTCGCCAGTCCAATCCAATGGTCTTGATGCCTATCTTGGGTATCAGCGGTGGCTTCCTCTTGTGGGCGGTGCGTTTTACCATGGACCTTATCCTGGCAACCTCAGAAACCGGATGGTTTGTCCTTTCCGAGATGTCATCATCATCCATGCTCAGTTCTATCCCGAGAAGTATCGAATCCAGTTCCTGGTAACTTATCCCAAGCTCCACCTCGTCGGCCTGGCCCTCCCACAATCCGGCCGAAGGCGGTTTGATGATTATCTCTTTCGGTAGCCCGAGGAACTCGGCCATCTCCCCGATCTGGGTCTTGTAGATGTCACCTATGGGCAGTAGATCGCAACCACCGTCCCCGAACTTGGTGAAGTAGCCCACCATCAGCTCGCTCTTGTTGCCCGAACCCAGAACCAGCCGGTTCTGAGAATTGGCCCTCTGGTACAGGATTATCATCCTGGTCCTTGCCTTCATATTGGCGAGAACGACTTTGTCGGTCGAACCCCCGGCGGCCTCCCGAGCGGCCTTCACCATATCATCGATCTGAATGGTCTCGAACCCTATTTCCAAAGACCTGGCGTAGAACTCTGCATGTTCTGCATCCTCTTGGGATGAACTGGATTCGGGAAGGAATATCCCCAGCACCTTGTCGGGGCCCAATGCGTCGGCAGCCAGCTTTGCCACGATGCTCGAATCCAATCCTCCGCTCATTCCGATGACCACGCCATCCATTCCGCTCTGTTCCACGCTGTCCTTTAGGAATGTGGTGACAACACTGACCATTTCCTCTCTGAACTTGGGTCTCAAGGGCATCGCTTGAAGAATTGGATGGGTGTTATAACTCTTTTTCTATGTTACATTGTAATACGCTTTGGAGAGGGCTTTCTTGATCGATGTTTCAATTCTGTATTACATTGTAATACAGGACTCGGGAGGAAGGGCGTTTAACATATCTAGGATTGAATCACAATCTGACAGATGAACAATGGTCGGCACCAATCACAAGAGATTGTGCATGGCAACAAGATCTTCCCTGAACGGTTCCAGCTTCTCCGGGATATCGACACCCGCCAGCTCCGACCGCAAACTGAGCCCCTGGTCCTTCTTCGTCTTCCATATGGATGAGTTGAATTCCATCAGTTCATCGGAAACTTCTGAAAGGGCGCTCTTCCTCTCGTCTGCGGGTTGAGGCATCGCTTCCCTGTGGACCTCTCCTCCGTAAACCTCCATCCATATCTTCTCGGTTATGAAGGGTGTGATGGGCGCAAGAAGCTTGAGCACGGTCCTGAGACACCCGTGAAGAGCGTACAAGGCCCCGGTATCCTCCTGATACGCCCTGGATTTGGCCATCTCCAAGTAGTGTGAAGCGAAGGCGTTCCACAGGAAGTTCCTAACCTTGTTTGCAGGTACGAAGAAGTTGTACTGGTCGTAGCCCTTCTCGCATTCGTCTACCAGGTTGTTCAACTCGGAGAGTATCCACTCATCGGTTGGCTTCAGATCGCCCTTTTCCGCGAAACTGAACGATGAAACGAAACGTGCAACGTTCCACAGTTTGGTCAGGAATTTCTTGGACCCGGCTATCCTCTCCTCGGATATCCTGAAATCTTCCCCGACGTTGGTCTCGCTGGCCGCCCAGAACCGGAACGAGTCCGCACCGTGGCTGTCTATCACCGGCTCTGCCAGTATCTGGTTCCCGAGGCTCCTGTGCATGGCCCTACCCCTTGCGTCCAATCCAAGACCATGAATGAAGACGTGCTCGAACGGCTTCTGTTTCTTTACCAGCCAGCTCTTTAGGGTCGTGTAGTAGAGCCATGTTCTGACAATGTCCCTGCCCTGAGGCCTCAGCGAGGTGGGAAAATTATTCTCGAAGAACTGATCGTCCATCATGAACATCGAAGCGACAAGGTTGCTGTTGCTGGAATCCATCCATGTATCGAACACCCTTTCCTCGCCCACGAACTCCGTACCGCCGCATTTTGGACATGTGTTCACGGGCGGTGGATCCTTCCAGGGCTGGTAGTAGTCTCCGGGCGGGGGAACTATGACCTCGCCGCATCCCCTGCAGTACCAGAGCGGGATCTCAGTGTGGTAGTAACGCCTCCTGCTGATGGGCCAATCAATGGTGAGAGCATCCATCCAGTCTTCAAGGATCCTCTTGTGTCTTGCAGGATAGAACTTCATTTGGTTAGCGCTTTCCCTCAGGTCGTCAAGGAACTCGATCTGCTTGAGGTACATCTCCTCCATGGGAATGAACTCGATCTCGGTCCGGGACCTGCTGCACAATGGCGTCTGATGAAGGAGCGATTCCTCGTCGGTCACCAGGTCATTCGCCAACAGGTCCTCGAGTATCTTCTTCCTGGCATCCTCGACCTTCATCCCTTTGTATTCTCCAGCGGCCTCGGTCATCAATCCGTCCTCGTCTATCGCCTTGACCGCTTCCAGTGCAAGCTCGCGGAATATCTGAACGTCTCCCAGGTCTCCGTATGAGCACATCATCACTATGCCGCTCCCTAACTCTGGACTGACGTAAGTATGGGCCTGAATGGGAACCTCGATTCCGTATAGGGGAACGACGGCCGTCTTGCCGTGCAGGTGCGTCCACCTCTCATCGTCTGGATGTACCAACACCAACTTGCAGGCGCACAGGAGCTCTGGCCTGGTGGTCGCAATTATCAGGTCCTCTCCGGTCTCCTTGACGTTGAACCTCAGTGAGGACAGGGTTGAAGGCCTCTCCTCGTACTCTATCTCGGCCTCGGCGATTGCGGTCTTGCAGGCAGGGCAATAGAAGCTGGGCCTCAGGCCAGTGTAAACGAGCCCCCTGTTCCACAGGTCTATGAAGACTGCCTGGGTCTTCCTTCGGTACTCGGGCGAATCGGTCTCATAGAAGTACTCGTCGAAGTCCGCGGACAGCCCTATCCTCCTTGAAAGATCGAGTATCCCCTCGCTTATCTTGCCGATCTCCTCCCTGCAGATGTTGATGAACTCCTCCCTGTCGAACTCGTGGAGCCCCTTCTTGTACTTCCTCTCGACCGTCAGTTCGATGTTGATCCCGTTCTTGTCCAGACACATCGGGAACAGGACCTCGAAGCCCTGCATCCTCTTGAGCCGGGCGCACATGTCGATCAGCGAATAGCCAGCAACCGCACCAATATGCCAGGTTCCGGATGGATACGGCGGAGGGGTGTCTATGACGTAGATGGGCTTGCCAGAGTTCTTGTCGAACACGTAAGGCTTGTCCTTCTCCCATCTGTCCAGAGCCTCCAGCTCGAACTCCGGCTTCCACCTCTTCTCGGCGATCTTGGGTTCTCCCATGCTCAATCCTCTTTCCTGGCCATCCGAACCTGCTAAGCGGACTTTCCCAAATGCATGTTCGAATAAAAAGGTTAGCCACCTTGGCCGACCAGTTACTTCTGAATGATTAAAGTTACAACATCCTTGTCCTTCAACACGTGGCCCAGGCCGACCCTCTGCCCCGGGAACTTGGCGCTCTTGCCCCACACGTTGGCGTGTTTGAACTTCCTCCTGAAATCCCGGTGGATGGAATCGCACACGGCTGCGACCGTGGACCCTTTTTTTATCACCAACGGTTCTTCGAGGTCCGCTTGCTTCCCTTGTGGCTTCATGTAGACCCGGATGAATTCCAGTGTATCGTAGATCTTCTTCCTCAGCTTGGGGAGCCCGGTACCGTTCTTGGCGGATATGGGGAGTATCTCCCAGCCTTTGAGTTTCTTCTTCAGGTGGTTCAGGTAGGCCTTTGTGACCAGGTCCACCTTGTTCAGGACCAGAACGGACGATATGTAGGCGCGGCTCCCGGCCAGCCAGTCGATGACACGGTCCTCGGTGACGTCCTCCCGCACTACAACATCCGCATTGATGAAGCCCCATTCGCGGAAGATGTCCTCGATCATCTCCTCGTCGATCTCGGTGAGCTTGACGGTCGTGTTGACGCTTATCCCGCCCCTGTCCCTCCTGGTAGCAACGATGTCTGGAAGCCTGTCGTTGAACCTGATGCCGGCGTCGTGGAGCTCGTCCAGCATGAGGCCCAGATTGGTCTCGAACACATCCAGCAATATGACGATGAGGTCCGAGGCCCTGATGACCGAGATGATCTCCCTTCCCCTGCCTCTCCCTCTGGACGCTCCTCTCACGATCCCTGGCATGTCCAGCAACTGGATGTTTGCGCCCTTATACTCCATCATTCCAGGAACGATCTTGAGGGTGGTGAAGTCGTAGTCCCCCACATCCGACTCGGCATTCGTCAGTTGATTCAACAATGTGCTCTTACCGGCGCTGGGAAAACCCACGAGCGCAACGGTCGCGTTGCCCTCCTTGGAGACCGCGTAGGATGTGCCGGTAGCGCCGCCGGTCTTCTTCTCAGCCCTCTCCCTGAGCCTGGCGAGCTTGGCCTTGAGCTTTCCTATGTGGTGCTGGGTCGCCTTGTTGTAGGGCGTCCGCTGTATCTCGTCCTCTATCTCGGCTATCTGCTCCTGGATTTCCGGCATTGCATCCTAAGAATCCCGATACTCTTCAAAAACCTTATGCTGTGGCTGAACCGCACAATATTAATAACCAAACCTCGAATACTCGTGGCAATGGACCTCACCGGATTCCGGGCCAAGATAAACGAGACCAAGTGGGGCTTCTTGTTCTACGTGATCCCGATCGTGCTCCTCAGCACCTTCTTCTAAGCGGTCTCGGGTTGTTTCTTCATCCTTCTTGTGCCCCTTGGCGCCCTGGCCATCCCGTACTACATGGGATTCAAAGGGCCGAAGAGGTTCGCCATTCTTGGAGCATTCATTCTTGTCGCCAACTCGTTCGCCTTCGCCGCCGTGAGCACTCAAAGAGCGTACGATTACTCCGACTATTATGCGTCGATCGAGGGCATGGCCAGACACGTTGAGCCGCAGTTCGCTGAGGGGAACCTGTCCCAGGGGGTGGTGGCTCCCACGTCGGGGGATGCGGAAACCGAGTTCACCTTCACTGTAATCTACACCAACGGGGAGAATCTCCCTCCAGTCTTCGTCAGGGTGATCGTGGTGGATAGGCCGGTGGAGAACGGATCCAAGACCATCACATTCACAATGAACCCGACCGACACATCGGACACCAACTACACGAACGGTGCAGAGTTCCAGGTAAGGATTACCCTCCCAGCATCTCAACCCATCGGTTATCCAGAGTGGCCCAATCACTTCTTCTTCTTTGAAACACAGGACACGGGCGGAACTTCGGCGGCCACCGGCTTCAAGGACGAAGACATCACGAGCTACGGTTTCGGACCCATGAACGCTAATCTGCTCGACCAGTATTGGCATTCCACAATCATGGCCTTCAACAACATGCTCTTCGTGATCGCGCTCTATTTCATGGGAGTGGGCATGTACTGGTGGCTTAGAAAGGCCAGGCAGAAGTCGTCCCAATGGCAGGAACGGGTGGAGGCCATGCAGAAGGAGGAAGATGCCGAGTTCGAGTGCGACCGATGCGGCGCCGACGTTCCCAAGGATGCGGATAGATGCCCCAGTTGCGGTGCGTCCTTTGATGAGGATGAAGAGGAAGGAACAGAGGAAGAAGCGCAGGAGGAAGATGCCGAGTTCGAGTGCGACAAGTGCGGAGCGGACGTTCAAGCGGACGCGGACAAGTGTCCCAAGTGCGGCGAGGCTTTTGACGAGGAAAAGAAAGAGCCCGAGGCGACTTGACTTACATAACTCAAGTTAGATTTATATCGCTCAATATCATTACCACCCCACAGAAGGGATGAGATGGCTTCCACATCGATCGCTCAGAAACTGGCCAAGAAGCAGAAGGAGATATCTGTCTCTGAGTTCTTCGAGAGGAACAAGCACATACTTGGTTTTGACAGCCTCACCAGGGCGATGATCACATCCGTCAAGGAAGCGGTGGACAACTCCCTGGATGTGTGTGAAGAGGCGGAGATACTGCCCGAGATCTTCGTCCAGATAAAGAAGATCAATAATGACGAGTTCAGATTGATAATCGAGGACAACGGCCCGGGGATAGTGAAGAAACAGGTCCCCCATATCTTCGGAAGGCTTCTGTACGGTTCGAGATTCCACAGCCTGAGACAGACCAGAGGACAGCAGGGGCTGGGGATATCGGCTGCGGTCATGTACGCTCAGCTCACGACAGGCAGACCGTCCATCATCCGATCGAAGGTGAAGAACAAGGACGTGGCCTATCAGGTCGAACTGATGCTGGATACCAAGAGGAACAGACCCAAAGTGGTCCGGGACGACTTCGTGGTGTGGGATAAGGAGAGCGGGACCAGGATAGAGATGCAGCTGAGGGGCCGGTACGTGATGGGGAAGCAGTCGGTGCTGGAATACCTCAAAGGGACCGCGATAGTGAACCCTCACGCAAGGATCGTGTACAAGGACCCGTTCGGGACCCAGTACCTGTTCGAGAGGGCGTCCGACGTTCTCCCTCCAAAGACGGAGGAGATAAAACCACATCCTCAGGGAATAGAACTTGGAACGCTCCTCAAGATGGCGAAGGCCACCAGCAGCTACAAGATGACCGCTTTCCTGCAGAAGGAGTTCTCCAGGATCAGCTCCAGGGTTGCCATAGAGATACTCACGAAGGCTGATGTACCGTTGGAAAGGCATCCGAAAAGATTGACGCTGGACGAGGCGAAGAGTGTACTGGAAGCCGTCAAGAAGATCAAGATAATGGCTCCACCCACGGACTGCTTATCCCCGATAGGCGAGAGGCTTATCAAGAAGGGGCTGAAGAACGTGCTTGGAGGGCTGAAGCCGGAGTTCTACTGTCCCCCTGTGACCAGAGAGCCGAACGTGTACACCGGAAACCCGTTCCAGGTGGAGGTGGGAATAGTCTACGGAGGGCAACTGCCGCAGGACAGGCCCATCGAGATCCTGAGATATGCGAACCGGATCCCGCTGTTGTACCAGCAGGGTGCGTGTGCAATGACGGCCGCGGTGGAGAAGGTGGACTGGAGAAGATATGGACTGGAGCAGAGGGGCGGCCACGGCATTCCTTTCGGCCCGGCGATAATCCTCATACACTTCGCATCCTCCAAGGTCCCGTACACCTCGGAATCGAAGGAGGCCGTGGCCAAGATACCCAAGATAGAGGACGAGATCGAAAAGGCGTTGAGGGTGTGCGGTCGGAAGCTCGGGAGCCACATGAAGAGGAAGGTGAAGAAGGCCAAGACCAGGGAGAAGTTCGACATCGTCCAGAAGATACTGCCGGAGATCGCCCAGAAGTCATCTAAGATAGTGAACAGGAAGGTCCCCGATCTCAGGAAGACCATCACCAAGATCATGAACGTGGTCTGGATAGACGAGGAGGTGGTGTTCGAGAAGAGAAGGCACAAGGTCACTCTCAAGGTGTACAACTACACCCCCAAGGGACAGAAGTTCAACCTTCACGGGATAGTCCCGTACGAGAATCTGGACCTGGATTCATGCGATCCCAAGCCGAAGGAGATCAAGGAGGACGGCAAGATAACATGGGAGCTGAAGAGGATACCGACCACCGAGATGGGGACGGCGACCTTCGAGCTGTTCGGCATGGACGAGGACGAGTATGACGAGACCGAACTTTTCGTGAGCGGCATCAACCCGATCAATGTGGTCGGCGCGGAGCCATTACCAGGAGACTGGGACCTGAAGATGAGACCTCCCACTGTTGAGGAGATCATAGAGGAAGAACCCGAAGAGGAACTCGATTACGACGAAGTCGAGGAGGAATTGGATGACGAAAGCCATGAAGCTGACGGAACTGGAAGAGAGGCATCAGAGGCCGGTTGAGAAGCTGCTCGAGCTGGCCGAAGAGATATACGACCAGCTGGACAAGGGGCAGATACCCAACATGAAGATCCCCATCCGGGCCAAGAGCAACATTAGGTTCGTTGCGAGCAAGGGTGTGTGGAAGTACGGAGCGACCAAGGGCATCAGGTCGGCTAAGAAGCTCCGTGGGGCGTACATGCTCTTGAGAACGATGTACATGCTGGACTTCATCAGGGAGATGATAAAAAGTGACAAATCCTCCACTTTGAGAGAAATGTACTATATCTCAGAAGGCTGGGACATGGCCAAGTTCTCTTCACAGGACGAGTCGAATAATCTTGCTGAGGATCTGGAAATACTCACCGAGTGCATGAGGGAGGACCTGAAGCTGAGACCCGAGGAGGACGGGGCCAGGGTCATGGGGAACGTCACGCTAAGGGAAAGGAACAGGAAGGGTCAGAAGAAAAAGATCAACTGCAGGGATGATGTCGGGGATTCGGGATATGGAATCCCATACAATGTGGAGGCGGACAAGATCGAGCTTCTGAGCACGGACGCGAAGTTCGTTATAGCGATCGAGACTGGCGGTATGTTCGACCGATTGGTGGAGAACGGGTTCGACGAGGATGCAAACTGTGTTCTGGTCCATCTCAAGGGACAGCCAGCGAGGTCAACGAGAAGGTTCATGAAGAGGTTGAACGAGGAGCTGAACCTGCCCATAGTAGTCTTCGTGGACGGTGACCCATGGTCGTTCAGGATATTCGCTTCCATCGCCTACGGAGCAATCAAGACCGCACACATCTCTGAGTATCTGGCCACGCCCACCGCGCAATATGTTGGCATCACGTCATCGGACATTCTCAACTACGACCTTCCCACGGACAAGCTGAACAGCTCTGACATAAGAGCGCTGGAATCGGAACTGACCGACCCGAGGTTCAAGGACAGGTTCTGGAAGGACGAGATAGAGACCATGCTGAAGATAAAGAAGAAGGCGGAACAGCAGGCACTGGCGAAGTACGGATTGGACTACGTCACCGACACCTATCTACCCGAGAAGCTGAGCGAGATCGGGATAAAGATTTGAAAACCTCCTCAAAACTGCCAGCGTCCAACAATCTAGATGTATCGGCAAG
>JAZGCT010000116.1:0-12367 GCA_036477085.1 Thermoplasmata archaeon
GGCAACTTCCACGATGATGGTACCCCGCATACCTTCGACGACCTTCTGATAGGTGCGCCTTCCAAGAACACCGCAACGGGGCAACAGAATCCCGACGGGGCCGTGTACGCGTTTATTAGCGTGTTCGGCTCCACCGAGACGGGAGAGGACCACCTGCTCAGGCCTGATAACGACAAGGACAAGGCCCATTTCGGTCACTCGATCGCCATTGGGAAGATAGACAGCGATGACAAGTTTGATGTCGTGGTTGGCGAACCCTTCAACAATTCGGGCGATGGATCGGTGCAGATCTTCTACGGTGATGAGATAAACACGGTATTGGAGACCCCCGACGAATGGTTGGTGAATGAGCAGGCGGGTGAGAAATTCGGATGGAGCGTCGCGGTGGGCCACATGGACACCAACAGCTACGCTGACGTATTGGTGGGCGCTCCCGAGAACGACGAGGGCGGAACCGATATCGGTAGAGCATATGTTTACCAATCCGAAACTGATGGAAGCGGGATCTTGGCCCAGTCCACCCCGGATATAGATCTTCCAGGATGGGGAGCTGGGGGCATGGCAGGATACAATGTGACCGTGGGGGACTTCTACGGAGACGGACAGGAAGATGCGATTGTTGGTGCCCCATATAATAAAACGAATTCGAACGGTTCAGTCTTCATCTATGATGACCCGATCGGTGGGGACGCCGTGATTGACGACAGCATTGATGGCACTCAAAGCAATGAGCATCTCGGTTGGTCGGTGGCCGGTGGGGAATTCGCCAATGACACTGCCTACGTGCTGGCCGGTGGCGCTCCGGACTGGGATGATGCAAGCCCTTCAGAAACGGATGCCGGAAGAGTTATGGTAATGGTCATACCGGAATATCTCGATAAGATCCTCTTCGTCCCGCTTCTGCTGGCAGTTCCGATCATACTGAAAAGAAGAAAGAGAAAATCACTTTAGTTTTGCAGCCATTGAACTGACCTCGGAGAAGTTATCTTCCAGCAATTTCAACGCTCTGGTGAGGGTCTCCTTTGAGGTCAGGGCACCATCCGTCTCGAACTGGAAGAGAATCCTGGACGTGTCCTTTTCGACAGTGATGCAGCCTTCTCCACAGGACTCCTCGCAGAGCATGCAATAGATGCATGCCTCCTCATCCTTCACGACTACCTTGCCCTTCTCCACCTTGAATACGTTTGCGGGGCACACCTCGATACATGTCTCGTCCCCGTCCCATTTCTTGTTATTCACACTGATGGATGGATTGAACTTGTAACCGACGCCGTGAGCGCTCTGCCATTTGGCATGTTCCTTGCCGGTGCCGAGAATGGCCGTGGCGTAGATCAGAACGGCCTGACCTTCGCCGAGCTTGACGATGGGTATCTTCTCGTCCGCTACCTTGAGAGTGGGATCGCCGACGGGTTCCAAATCTCCAGAGTAGACCGTACACGGACCCTTCTTGTTGAGAGCGTACATGATGGTGCAGTTGGGACATCCTTCCCCCTTGCAGGCCTTGCATTCCTCCCTGAAACCGAAAAGCTCTAGATTGGTGGGAATTGGAATCAGGCCCATTCTGTGAGCTATCATCTCATCGAAGAGAGGAGTGATGCTCTCGTATTCCTTGCCGTCCTCGCCTCTTATTGGTCCGAGATGGAACTCCACATCCTCTATCGCCATTCTGGGGATGTCGGAAATGAGAGTTCTCCTTAGTGCGTTGGCCAGAACAGGCCTTGTCTTGTTCAGTACGAAGTCACCGCTCGTGTCGGTGAACTCCCTAACCTCCAGCTCCAATCTATACCCTCCTTCCTCTCCTACCGCCTCGTGACTTGGTTCCGTCGTGCGGAATGGGCGTCACATCCTCGATCCTTCCGATCCGAAGACCAGCCCTTGCGAGCGCTCGTATGGCTGCTTGGGCACCGGGTCCGGGTGAAATGGATTTGTTACCGCCAGGGGCTCTGATCCGAACATGTATGGAGTCTATCCCCTTGTCCCTGGCGATGTCAGCGATCCTTTCGGCCGTCTTCATCGCAGCATAGGGAGAAGATTGGTCCTTGTCAGCCTTGACGACCATTCCTCCAGAGCATTTGGTGATGGTCTCAGCTCCAGTGATGTCGGTGAGAGTGATGATGATGTTGTTGTATGAAGCGTATATGTGGGCCACAGCCCATTTTGGCATTACTTCTCCTCCTTCTTCGGTTCATCTTCCTTGGGTGGAGCTTCTTCGGACTTCTCCTCCTTCTTCGGTTCATCTTCCTTGGGTGGAGCTTCTTCGGACTTCTCCTCCTTTTTGGTTTCATCTTCCTTGGCCTTGCCTTTGGCTTCTTTCTTGGTTTCTTCAGCCTCAGGCTGAGCTTCGACTTCCTTCTCGGGTGTTGGCGGGCCACTGACGGCCTCTAAGTCCGGCCTTGAAGGGTGCAGTTCGTTGGCCAGTGGTGAATCCGGCGAATATCGTATGAGATTCTCCTCGTCCCTCTTGACGTAATAACCGGGAATTGTGACCTTCCTGTCGCCTATGGCGGCGTGACCATGGACAATCAGCTGTCTGGATTGCTTCGTTGAATAAGCAAGACCTTTGACGTATGCCATGCTCTGGAATCTCCTGGAAAGGATGGCTTCGATGTCCAGGGCAAGAACGTCGTTGAGTGATGCACCTTCCAGCGGAAGTAGCCCCAATGAACCGAGCTTCTTCAGAAGTTCAGACCTTTCCTTCTCGGCCTGTTTATCCTGGTACCTGACCTTGGCCTGGAGCTCTCGGGACCTCTGCCTGAATCTTCGCAAGAGTGTCTGGGCCTTCCACAACTCCTTCTTGTTCTTGAGACCGTACTTCTTGATGAGCTCGTTCTCGGCCTTGATCCTGTCGCCCTCCCAGGGATGTTTAGGCTTGTCGTACTTCCTTCTGGAAAACTTAGGATCTCCCATCGCTTCACTTTCCCTGCTGCCTGATGACCGCCTTTCTCCTAACGCCGACGGTCAGCCCCTTCCTTCCGTTGGAGCGTGTCCTCTGGCCCCTGACCTTCTGACCCCGTTCGTGCCTGATGCCCTTGTAGCACCGGATCATCTTCATCCTGTTGACGTCGCCACGCCTGGTCATCTCGAGCTCTGGTCCGATGATGTGGATGTCCTCTCCGGAATCATAGTCCTTCTTCCGGT
The DNA here is from genome assembly GCA_036477085.1 of Thermoplasmata archaeon. Classification (GTDB taxonomy): domain Archaea; phylum Thermoplasmatota; class Thermoplasmata; order RBG-16-68-12; family SOIM01; genus JAGLME01. Next base: position 3,139 of record JAZGCT010000116.1, read on the forward strand.
TGAACAGCCAGGTCGGGATATCCTCGGACATCTCCTCGACAATTCTCTCGATCTCGTCGGTCTGTTCCTCAGAGAGGTCGCCAATCTTGTCCGTCCTGGAGACATTGGTGCGGTCGCACACGATCTCCGCGAGTCGCTTCCCGATGCCTTTTATTCCTGGAAGGGCAGTCACGACCGATTTACCACCGTCTAGGTCGGTGTTCGCGATTCGAACGATAAACCTGAAATCTGATTGCTCCTCTTCTGCCAAGATTGTTCACCCTGGGTAGATGGCTTTCTACATAAGAGAGAGCTATTATTTAAAGATGGTGAGTGAGCAAGACGGCGTATTCTGACACTGGCGATGACATCTCCTTTGAAATTGACCTCGACCCCATCCAAATCTTTTTAAACGCACCCATTTTTAGTGTCTCGTGGCTTTCCTGAAACTCATTCGTCCACTGAATGTCATGTTAGCAGCTGGTGCTGTATTCATAGGGTCTTTTGTCGCCATGGGAACAGACGTTGCGGGCGCGGACATTCTCATCCCCGTTCTTCTTGCGTGTCTCGCGGCGGGACTTGTGACGGGTGCTGGGAACGTCCTGAACGATTACTCGGACCGGGACACTGACAGGGTCAACCATCCAGAGAGGCCCATTCCTTCGGGTCAAGTTTCCCCCAAAAGCGCTCTTTCGCTGTCGGTGGTGATGTTTTTGCTTTCATTGCCATTGGCCTTTCTCATCAATGTGGAGTGTTTCCTTCTGGCTGGCTTGAACGTACTGGTTCTGGTCTCCTATGAGAGAAGTCTCAAAAGAAAGGGGTTCCTCGGGAACGTCGAAGTGAGCTGGCTGACCGGATCGATATTCATCTTTGGCGGTTTCGCTGCTTACAACGGAGATTTCAACGCCTTTGGCGGGACTTTCTTTCTTGCTCTGCTTGCTTTCTTTGCTTCACTTGGAAGGGAGATCGCAAAGGACATTCAGGACATCGATGGCGACGTAGATCGAATGACCTTGCCAAAGAGGATTGGTGTGAAAAAGGCGTCCCGATCCGCAGCTTTCTTCTTCCTGGTGGCCGTCTTGTTGAGCTTCGAGCCACCTTTCTTCAATCTGCTGAACTTCTATTATCTGCCAATCGTCATTGTGGCCGATATAATCTTTATATACTCCTCAACTCTACTAACCCGAAATCCCCAGAAGGCAAGCAGTTTAGCAAAGATGGGAATGATGATGGCCTTGCTGGCCTTCGTGATTGGAGGATTCACGTGAAGGCATACGACTACATCCTCAAAAAAGCCCAAGATGGGGAGGTGCACAAGACGCTCATCGATCCGGACAAGAAGAACCCAGCGGAAGTGGGGAGAATGGCCGGACTGGCGGTGGAGTTGGGGTCTGACGCAATCATGATCGAAGGATCAACTGGTGTTGACCAGGAGAATCTGGACGGGACTGTCAAAGAGAACGTGAAGGTTCCGACAATACCCTTCCCGGGTGGTGCCCACACAATATCCCGGTACGCGGACGCCATCTACTTCATGAGTATTCTAGACTCTAGGAATGTGAAGAACGTGATCGGGGAGCAGAGGAAGGCCTCGCTGGTCATCAAGAGGCTGGGGATAGTACCGATTCCAATGGGATATCTGATCATAGAACCTGACATGACGGTCGGAAAGATCGGTGAGGCTTCGCTGATTCCAATGGACAATCCTGGGGCGGCCATGGAATACGCTCTCGCAGTCCAATATCTCGGGATGAAGTTGATCTACTTGGAGGCGGGTTCAGGGGCACCGGCCCCGGTACCTCAAGAGATGATCAACAGGGTCAAAGGAGAGATAGAGATTCCACTTGTCATTGGAGGAGGAATAAGGAACCCAGAGGATGCAGGTACGGTCGCAAGGGCAGGAGCAGACATAGCGGTCACGGGAACCATAGTCGAACTTGACAAGACCCAGTCCATCCTGGGCGGAATAATCGAATCTGTTAAATCGGCAAGGTTGGAAAGATGAACCCCCTTCGTTTAACACCTCAGCAAGCACAAGAGGAAACCGCAAGAGTGATACGTCGGGTTTTCAGAGCACCATCTCCTGAGAAGTCCATCCTAGCCATTGTTGCAGCTTCTTTGGTGTTCGGCCTCATTCTGGAAGGTCTGTCTGTGGACTCGCTTTCATCCGGATTGATAATATTCGCACTCCCGAGCATTCTTGCAGGTCTCATAACGATACCACTGGCCTTGGTGCTTGGAGGCGTCATGTACGCAAGAAGGTCAATGCTCTTGGCGTTCCTGGCACTCCTCATCATGGGCCCCTCCATCATTGCCTGGAGGATCATCACCGCCATAGACGGGAACATCGGCTCTGAGATAAGAACATCCATGATACTATTCTCATTCGCCACCGTCTTGTGGTTCAGGCACATAACTCTCGTTACGACGTCCAACAGCAGTCACATGGGCAGCATGCCCTCATCCTTGACCCAGCCATTTATCGGTGGATTGATCGCAGCGCTATATCTGGGCTTCGAAACTGGAGACGTCTACGTGGGCGTCCTCCTGTTCATGATATTCGGAGCGGCTGCGATTCTTCTCGTGCGCATGGTCAACACACCGTTTAGGAGGGCTTTTGGCATTGATGGTGTTGCCATGGCCGGGTACTTCCTGGACCACATCACCAAGAAGGGCAGCGGGGTGGATGAGATCGACAACTTCTTCGAGTCCATTTCATCGCCAATAGACGCTCACGTTGGAGTTGTCTCTTTCAAGAAGGGGGATGACATCAAGGCCCTTATTGTCGTACCGTCCGTCCATCCCGGACCCTTTGGCTACATAGGCGGAAGCGATCTCCCGGCGAAGCTTGCAGAGGATCTTCGGAGCGTGACACCCAATGTACTTGTCCCTCACGGGCCCTCGACGCACGACTACAACCCTTCGAGCCAGAACGAGTGCAAGAAGATATCCCTAATGGTGGGCAACCTCCTTCATGATACCGAATACAGCACCGAGTCAAGTGGGCTGGTCAGGAGGACGATGGGAGAGGCCAACGCTGGTGCGCAGTTGTTCGGTGACTCCTCCCTGGTGGTGGCTTCCATGGCTCCAAGACCCACTGATGATCTGGATTTCTCCACAGGATACACGGCGATGATGGAGGGGAAGAAGCAGGGCGTCGAGGATTGCCTGGTCATAGATGCTCATAATTCTATGGAGAGGGGTAGCGGACATGTCCATTTCGGTTCTAGGATAGCAAGGTATATCGTCGAGGCCTCAGGCAAGGCCGTCGGTCAGGCTCTAAAAGAGAAATCAGAAGGCGTTCGGATGGGAGTGGCATCCGCAGATGGTTTCTCGGTGGACGAGGACGGTCTGGGAAGTATGGGCATCCAGGTCATGGTGATTGAGACGGCTGGAAAGAGAAACGGCTACCTTCTTTTCGACGGCAACAACATGGTTGCTGGACTCAGGGAGAAGATACTTGCCAGGGTCGGAGGCATTCTGGACGATGCGGAAGTTCTGACAACGGACAATCACTCGGTGAACAACACCATGGGAGGCTTCAATCCGGTGGGAGAGAAGATGAGCCATAAGAGGATCGTTGAGATAACAGAGGACCTGATGAGAAAGGCAGTGAACGACCTAGAGGACGTGGAGGTTGGAATGAAGACCGGATTGATACACGATTTCAACGTCTTCGGTCCTCAGAGCACCGCAAGACTGGCATCGGTGGTTAATTCGACCATGCACACGCTCAGATGGAATGCATTGACGAACCTGCTTGTTGCTGTTACACTTTCTGCACTTGTTTTCTTGGTGTTCTTCTAGATCTGTTCCAGGAAAAGTTCGTGTATCCTTGAGTCCCCGGACAGTTCGGGATGAAAAGCCAACGCGAATCTTGCATCTTGCCGGGCCATCACAATATTATCCTCAAATGTGGAGAGCACTGAACAACCGCCCCATACGCGGGAGATTGCTGGAGCCCTGATGAAAACGCCTCTGAACGTATCGTTGAAACCTAGGATATCCAGGTCAGCCTCGAATGACTCCCTCTGCCTGCCGTAGGCGTTCCGAATGACCGCCATGTCCATGAGTGAAAACAACCGAGTGTCGGTCTTGGCCACTGCTTGGTCTCCTTCCTTTGCCATAAGAATGCATCCAGCACATGTCCCCATTATCGGCATCCCTTCCTCTGCCATCTCTCGGACCAGATCGAACAGGGAGTTCTTCTGAAGCAACTTGGATATCGTGGTGCTCTCTCCCCCCGGTATGATGAGTGCTGACACGCCCTGGAAATCCTCCAGTCTTCTTACTCCTATCGGAGAACCGGAGATGTCAAGACTGGACATAGCCTTCTTCAGGATATCAAGATGCTCTTGGACAGCTCCCTGAACAGCGAGAACACCCACTTTCACGGTCAAGAATATGCCTCGAAAGGTAAATCATTGTTGCGGAGTGCTAGAGGGTTGAAAGGTACCTGTCCACTTCCCAACCGGTCACCTGCCGCTTGTAGTCGTCCCATTCCTGCCTCTTGATATAGGTGAAATGTGACATGATGTGAGGGCCCAAGGTCTCCTTCACAAGTTTGCTGGCTTCCATCTCGTCCAAGGCCTCGGCCAGATTCCCCGGAAGAGGGCTGATATCGTACTGTTCGCGTTGGGCCTCGGTGAGCTGAAAGATGTCCTTCTCCACGGGTGAAGGGGGCTCGATCTTCTCCTCGATCCCTTTTAGACCTGCGGCCAGCATTACCGCAAATTGCAGGTACGGGTTCCCAGCAGGATCGGGATTCCTCACTTCCACGCGTGTCTTCATGCCCCTGCCAGGTGGCAATCGAATCAGAGCACTTCTGTTCTTGTGGGCCCATGATATATATACGGGGGCTTCGAAGCCAGGCACAAGTCTCTTGTAGGAGTTGACCCAAGACGCAAGGACTCCGCAGGTTTCCCTTGCATACTTCAACGAACCGCCGATGAACCACTTGCACAGATCGCTGAGACCGTCCTCCGCTTTCTCATCATAAAAGACATTCTCACCGTCTGGAGTGATCAGGGACTGATGGACGTGCATCCCGCTACCATTTATACCTCGGATGGGTTTGGGCATGAAGGTACAATGGAGGTTGTGCTCGCGCGCAACTGTCTTCAAACCTGGCTTCAGGGTCATGACTCTATCTGCTGAACTCACGGCGTCAGTGTACTTCAGGTCGAGCTCGTGCTGCCCGGGAGCAACCTCGTGATGCGAGGCCTCCACGTTGTAGCCAAGGGCATTGAGATGGTGTGTTGATTCCTTCCTTATGATATCGCCCTCGTCCATGGGGAGGAGATCGAAGTAACCACCGGAATCGCTTGGATTCCTAGTTGGATTCCCATTCTCGTCCATTCGGAACAAGAAGAACTCGTACTCCGGACCTGTGTTCAATATCCAGCCTTTCTTCCGAGCCTTAGCCATCATCTTCTCAAGCACGTATCTGGGATCCCCGCTGTGTCTCCTCCCATCGGGATCGTAGATCTTGCATACGATACCAGCAGACTTCACCTTACCATTCGTCCATGGCAAGACCTTGAAAGTGTCGAGTTGGGGCTCCGTTCTCAGGTCAGATTCTTCAATCGGAGCATAACCAAGGATGGATGAACCATCAAAGGCAACACCATCCTCTATGGCGTGCTCGAACCTGGTGGCAGGGATCGTCACATTCTTCACAATTCCGAGGATGTCTGTGAACTGTAGCAGAACGAATTGTACTTCTTCCTCGTCTATCGTGTTTAGGACTCTTTCAAGATTCTTCTTTGACATGGTTTGCGCCTCCCGGTCACTCAATAAGCCACCGAAAAGATATGCACATATTAATACTTTTTTCAGCAAACTTCATGCATTCGACCTGATATATACGAAAACTTTAAGATAATGTCCACTATTTCAGAAAGAAGTTTCGACAGATTGATGTTTAAGGAAGATGAAAATATGGATGACTTGGATGAGGACATTCTTCGAAGCTTGAACGAGAACGCAAGAAGGAGTTTTAGGGAGATAGCCAGGGAGCTTGATGTCTCTCTGAGCACCGTGTCGAACAGGGTTCACAGAATGGAAGAGAAAGGTGTCATCAAAGGGTACGGCCCTATAGTGAATGCGCAAGAGGTCGGATTTGATCTGGAAGCGGTTGTGTGTGTGAGGATATCAAAGGGGAAATTGATCGAGACTCAGAAGAAGATCGCAGAAGACAATAGGGTCTTCGCTGTCTACGACGTGACCGGCGATTGGGATTCTGTCATTGTGGCCAGATTCCAGGACAGGGATGATCTGGACAGGTTCATTAAGAACGTCCTGACAATGCAGTACATAGAAAGGTCCAACACCCAGGTTGTCCTGAACACGGTGAAGGACGAGAAGAGAGTCATTCTATGAGCAGGGGCTGGCCGGACCGTAACCTGTGTTTACGTCGCTTCTTCCCGAATCCGAGCCTTTTACCCACGCGTACGAAGATGTCATTAGCTATCTCGGAATCCACTGCGATTTGTGTCTTCCCGATCTACTCTTTAGTCAAGAAGACCTTGGAGGCTGAATCCATTTCAATGGTGATTTTCTTCCTGCCTGCACGGATGACAATCTGGCCGTTCGGACCATCGATCCTTCCGATCTTTATCTTGGTGTTCTTCGCGAGGCCTTTGTCTGCGAGTTTTCTGACTAGTTCTCGCTTTGACCTGAAGAACTTCACAATCCCTTCGTCGCCTTCATCCATATCCAACAGAGAGATCAGCTCTTCTCCTCTGACCGCAGTGGGCTCTCCTTCTCCACCGAAGCACTCGGCGCAGCTGTCAATCTCCTTGTCGCACGGAGGTATGGGCATCTCATCGTCAGGGCAATCCTCGGGGTAACCGAGCAATCTGCAAAGTGCTTCTTCAACCTCGTCGGAGATCACGTGCTCCATTTCGCAGGCCTGCTCGTGTATGTTCTCCTCGCTGATCCTCAATATGTCGTTGAGAAAGCGTTCGACTATTCGGTGCTTTCTGACCATTCTTTGGGCTTGCCTTCTCCCCTTTTTTGTGAGTGTAGCACCGTAGTAGGATTTGTAGCGAATGTAACCCTTGCTCTCGAGCTTTTGAAGCATCTCTGTGACACTGGACGGGGATAGCCCGAGCTCTGATGCGATCTGGTTCGTCTTTATGGGCTTATCTTCTTCAGTCAACCTGCATAGGGCCTCGAGATACTCCTCAACGCGTTCGCTCTTCACATAGATTACATCAATAATGGGGCATATGAACCATTCGGTTAGCCGAGATACATATTGGTTTGGATCTTCCCCCCACGGCCGACCTAGACTGGTCCTCACTTCATTATGGAGTCTTCTCTATCCTCATAGCGCCTCTGATCTTCAAGAGCATCTGGGACTCGTTCACCTGCTCCCCTGTCAGACCGTGGGCATCTCTGCAACGTTCGAGGACATTGGTCTCCAATTCCTCCATGGTAGCGCCCTTGGCTACGAAATCACAGTCTGCTCCAATGTCTCTCCAAGATATGGTCAAGGTCATGCTTGCATAACCTCTCCTCGGTTCTGCAATCTCCTAATGCGATTCTTACTTAGACGTTGGGAAAACCTGATGCCTGTCTGACCTGAACTTGTGATGAGAATTATTGGAAAGTCAATTCAGACGCCGGAAGGATCGTAGTTTCCGATAGTGTCAAATAACCTACTTCCGTGAAGGGAGCATGGAGGTTCTCACCAATGGGTGATGAAGAGGAAGAACAGAAATTATCGGTGAGCGAGGTAAGGAGAACAATTGCCACATCCTTGGCAACTGCATTCGGGTTCGTGATTGCCTTACTATGGAAAGAGGTTGTTCTGGGTGGTTTGGCCACCGCGGGTGTTAACTTGGCAGGAGGAACCGATTTGACTGGTTGGGCGATTGGCGTGGTGACGGCAATAGTGTTGACCGTAGTGATGATTATCTTCATCCTAGTCATAAGCCGCTGGGGCGGGAAGAAATAGGCAACCACTTAGAGAGTATCAAGAGGAACGCGAGATTCAAAGGCTTCAACAAGAACTCAGTGAGCACGATCATCACAGCTGCGGATCCGAGAATATAATTGGGGATGCGGGGGGCCGGATTTGAACCGGCGAATGCCTACACAACAGGGTCCTAAGCCCTGCCCCTTTGACCAAGCTCGGGTACCCCCGCGTCTCAAGTAGGATGCTCTAATCATTCAATAGATAATTACTTTTTCGGGCTCACTTCAGCAGATCGACCATCGCCACCCTCTCGAGTACCAGATCGAAGACACGCTCCACGGGTACGGTGTCCATCTCTCTCTGGGATATCCCGAAGGCTTCCAGTTTGCTGGTGTTACCCTCCAGGACCGAGTCGTCCTCTTTCAGGCCCAAATCATGCACCAGATCTCCGATATCAGCTTCGCCCAGCAATATGATGCAGAACTCTGTCGTCCCGTCCTTGATCCCCATCTTCTCGATGGATTCGGATATCTGCCTCTCTCCGGAAGCATACAGCAGAACCTCGGTAGCGAGGGTCCTGGACGAGTTCCGACCTTCATCGAAAGCCCTTTGCGCATGGTCAAAAGCTGAGAGTATGTGCGTCGTTCCGAAGACCAGTCCAGCATCCATCATCTGAGCCTCGCAATCCCGCTCTTTGCAGAACTGGTTCACCTTGTCGAGAGCGTCGTCCACACTCGCTATTGACCCTCTAGCTCCCTTTATTTGGGGCTCCAAGTCCTTCCTCCTCCATCTTCTTCCTGTGAGCCTTGATTATGTCGCTCCTGATAATGAAACCTACGACCTTCTTCTCATCCTCTCTTTCGACTACTGGCAATGTGCCTGTGCCGTGAAGCATCAAGAACTCGTTGAGAAGGGCCGGTTTGATGTCGATGTGGATTCTGTCCGCAATTCTCCTCAACAAAGACGGCAACTAAGCTCCACATTAATATACAAAGATGTGTATAAAACTTTTGAGGCGGGAACCCTAACGGAAGTCTATGAGACTTGATTGTCCAGCGCTCTCCTCCGCCTTTTCCTCGACCGCTCTTTCCTCTTCCCGGCCGAGCTGCAAAAGTATGTTGCGCGCAATGGTGGGCCCGATGCCAGGGATACCTGCGAGCTTGTTGATGTCCACCTTCTTCAGGTCCCCGACCGAGGTCAAATCGCTTCGGTACAACGCCCTTGCTCTTGCCCTTCCAATGCCTTTCAGCGATATGAGGTTTAGCAGTTCTTCCTTGACGCCGTAGCGCAAGCGTAATATGAGAGGTGTCAGCAGTTTGGCCTTGT
>JAZGCT010000117.1:0-5057 GCA_036477085.1 Thermoplasmata archaeon
CTGACGTGCTGACCCTCTCGTTACTTTGAGTGTCCCAGTACTCGGTACCGGTCATCATCCAGTCGCCCTGAACGGGCATATCTAACAATGTTCCTAAGAATGTTCCCTCTCCGTTAACCTCGTTCTCAACAGTGTTGTAGCTGCTCGATCCGACATCGATTGTGTTTTCCCCCAGTATCTCCATTCTGATCGTACCGGTCATTTCGATCGTGGACTGCTCGGTCATCTCTGCCGAATACGTCCAAGAATCTCCTTCGGCGAAATGTGGCTCGGACATTTTCGCGAGGACGACCGACGAGGATGCGGCAACCAGGCTGAACGCAAGGGCAGAGCAGACAAGGAGCATCAGCCCCTGTTTGAATCCTCCTCCTTCCGACACTTCCGCTTTCTCTCTTCCGCCTACCATCTCGAAGGTTTCTGGTTCCTCATCTTTTGTGGCAGGTTCTTCCGCTTTCTCGGGCACTCTTATCTTCGGTGGTGTCTCTATCATTCTCAAGTCCCTCCTGAGAAGGGCAAATTCCTTGGGTTCCATTGCCTCGGCGTCCACGGGCAATATGAGAATCGAATCGTTCTGAGCGATGTACTCGTTCAGGTCCTGCAGTGACGTCAGAACGGTCTTGAAATCGTTATGAAGTATCAGGTATTCCACCCCATCCAACAGGACCACCGTGTTCTTGCCGGCCGATATGAACAACTGAACGGTTTCGGAGATCTTGCCGACTGGATACGGCCTCAAGGTATCCGGGCTGTCAGCGACCCTTGTCAACCAGATTATGGGCGTCTTTTCCAGACCATACTGACTTCTCACCTTCTCTGGCATCGTCCTTGTGATGCACAGGCCCTGGTTACCGTGGGTGACGAGGTCCTTGAAGACTTCGAAGCAGAGGCTCGGCGTCTGTTCCTCCACCAGGTAGCTGTATCCGCCAGGCAGGTCGTATGTCTTCTTGGTCTTCAGGTCCGCCTCGGTGACCGGGATCAAGAGGTCCTGAAGGAATGTCTTGTCCCTTATTGCGTATGCTATCACTCCAACAAGTGAGATCTGTACGACGAATCCGACCGATCGCAAATCGATTGAAAGACTGGGCAGGATGATTTCGAAGAACATCTCTCCGAGTGCGTAACCGATGACGGCCAATGTTATCATGTAGGCTTCTTGAACAATGTGTTTGTGAGGCTTCGCCTTCTTCAGATAAGTCCTCATCTTCACGGGTATGAATACGATCACCGCCAGGACGACCATTAACAAGGTGAACAAGAACCACTCCGGGAATTCGAAGTAGTACGTCCCATTGGTCTGAACCACCACGTTCACAGGCGTGATGAACACTCCCGCAAGGCCGACGGCCATCACCAGGCAGTACATGAAGTATGCATTGGGGAAGTTCTCCGTCATGTATCTGAACAAGGCCTTCCCTGAATCTATCTTTGGCAAAGCCATCGACACCACGAAAGCTCCCATCATGACGCCCATGAAGATGTCGAACATGGCCTGGATCTTCTTTGTGTAGACGAAGGAGCTCTCCTCGGTTATTAGGCCGGCTGATACAGTGATGATGATGTTCGATATGATGGCGCAAACGAGAAGAAGAATGGAGAAGATCAGGGTGTTCTTCTGGAATGCTTTGATTGTCTTCTGCCTTAGAACTGCAATTATGATGACGACCGAGAACGCAAGGGCAATCCCGGCGGCTATGTAGGTTAGCATTGCGTTACCTCCAGATAAGTAACGTAAACTCATCCCATCTCCTGACTATATAACGTGGCGGTACGTTTATCGATGGTGATAATCCAGTCAGATAATAGAATGGTCCCGAGATTTATTTCTATTCATGATAATAAAAATCATCTTTGAGATTCCGCGAAGAACCTTTTTCCCATTTCAGCGCGTCTTTTACGTCCTACCATTTGCGGAGAGTGCCCATTCTTTGCCTAAGGCAACAGTCCGTATCAGCTCAGAGGACGTCAGCTTCCTGACCAACAACGTTCAGAGGCTCGGGAGTTATGCCGAGGACCTTCTTGACGGTTTCAATTTCGGCATCAGATCGGAGCAGCTAGCCAAACACATCCGGGAAACCTGCGACAACCTTGACATGCTTCTCAGCGGTGGGGGTCTTTTTCCGATTACACTTCGACCGAGCAACCAACCAGATTTCCTACTGGAGGACGAGCCAATAGATCTCTGGAATTGGTCCCAGACCCTTAGATACGCTGCTGGAGCAACCATGATCTCGCAGAATTACTCCAAATACATGTCCAAGGAGAACCTCCGAAAGGCCATTCTCGCAAAAGTGCTCTACAAGTGCCAGACAGGCATCCTGGACGATCTCGTTGACAAGGGCTCCTACTCCTACATGGAAGCCAAGGACATCTACCACCACGTTCTCGCATCCATGACCGATCTGGATTTCGACATCAACGCATTCAAGAAGAGGCTGGTCCCAAAGATGAACCAGAGACAGATACACATGTTCGAACTGATCGCCACCATCTCTTCCAGCTTCAACAGACTCTATGTGGACTCTCCCAACGGGGTCGACCTATTCTACCAGATGGAGCTCCTGGACGAGAGGGTCATCCTGGGACAGGCCTTGACCATGTTCCAGAAAGAGGAGTCATTCAACATTGGCAAGGTCAGGAGAATCGCTCGGAAGTTCTACGCTCCATCGGAGGACATCAGATGGCATGAGAGGCTGTCGGCCTACGTGAGCGGAGGAACCCGATACAACCTCATCGACATGTCGTTCACGGACGAGAACTTCGATCTGGATGACCTTGGACACTTCCTGGAAGGTTGGTACTACTATGACATCATAGTGGTTTACCTGAACAATATGGTGAATGTCCGCCAGGACCTCAAGGACGGAATCGCCAACCTCTCTCTTATAGCCATGAGGGAGGACGATATTTGTTCTGTCCGAAGGTTGGGCAACTACGATCCCATGCTCACCATCGATGACTATAAGGGTCACATCGCTCGAATAGCTCAGATGTCCAGCAGGGCCATCTCCGTTGCTACCAAAGACTTCGATGACCCCGAGAACTACTATCCGTTCATAACCATCATGATACCGGTCGTAATGATGGCAGAGTGGATCGGTAAGAGGGACGATCTGATCTGCACCTACCTTGAGGAACTATCGCCAGCATTGAGAGAAGTGTCTCAAAAAGCATCCGCGGTTGCATGAGCTCCACCTTTTCGAAATCAGACTATCTTGTACACGATGTCGTTCGGTCTGACCCTGTCCGCCGTCTTTATTCCGACCGACTGTCCCGCGCTAGCACTCTCCACCTTCTCGTTGTCAATCTCCATCGAATCGACGGCCTGCTCGAAATCTGTAGTAGCACCCTGGATCGAAATCTTGTCGCCGACGTTCAGTGTACCACTCTCTATCCTTATTGCAGCAACCTCCGGCTTCGCGAAATACTTGAACACAATTCCGATTTTCTCTTTCTCCTCCATGAAATCGACCAGATGCGATATGAATCCGCATTCTAAAAAAACTTCCTCCGACGTCCCCGTCAAGGGCAAAAGGTTTAAATTCCAAGGTCTCTTTAGACATACGTATCAGAGGGGAGTTGTATGGTTCTTCCATTGAACGTGTTGGAAAAGTCGCTTAACAGGCGAATATCGCTGATGCTGAAGGATAACAGGAAGCTGGAGGGGAAGCTCGTGGGCTTCGATGACTTCATGAACCTCGTCCTGGAGGAGACAGAGGAGACAAAAGAGTAACAGGTCAAGAAGCTGGGCACGGTTGTCTTGCGCGGTAACAACGTGGTTACGATAGTACCCACAAGCTGAATTCTTACTTCCAAAAACTCTTTTAGTCCAATGATAATGCTCTTAGGATGAAAGCTATCATACTGGCAGGTGGAGAGGGAACTCGGCTTCATCCATTGACGTATACGAGGCCCAAGTCGCTCATACCCATTCTGGACAGGCCCATGGTGAACTACACTCTTGACTACTTCAGGGAGGGTGTGGACGAGATCATCTTCGCTGCCGGTCACATGGTCGCCGAGCTCAGGTCCTACATGGATTCGATTGGGGAAGGGTCAAGGGTCAAGATAGTGACCGAAGAGAATCCTCTTGGCACAGGGGGTGCTGTGAAGAATGTGGAAAGCCTCCTTGACGAACCATTCATCGTGCTTAACGCGGACATAATCTCTTCCATCAACATGCAGGAGTTCATATCATTCGCCGAGGAGAAGGGAGGGATGGGGAGCATTGCACTGTTTCCGTCCACTCACCCGGAGGATTACGGCGTAGTGGAGCTCGAGGGAGGTCAGAGGATAGTCCGTTTCGTTGAGAAACCCACCCGCAAGGAAGCTTTCTCCAACCTCATTAATGCAGGTGTTTATTATCTGAAACCAGAGATACTGGACCTGATGGAACCCAACAAGTTCGTGTCCATGGAGAGGGAGGTCTTTCCGTTGATGATCGATGACGGTTTCTTCGGTTACAGGTTCGATGGACATTGGGTGGACGTCGGGAAGGTGGACACCTACCTTGAGGCCGTTCGAACCCTTTTGGACATCAAAGGCAGCCGAATCGATGAGATGTCTGAGATCGGAGAAGGCGTCGAGGTCGTTGATCCGATTTACGTTGGTCCTCATTCGGTCAAGCTGTCCGGCAGGCTGGGACCCTTCACAAGTGTTGGGAATGGCTGCGATCTCGGAACGTCGGAGATCGCTGGTTCGGTCCTTTTTGACAAGGTGAGGTTGGGGGAGGACGTCGGTGTTACTGATTCTGTTCTGGGTGAGGGCGTTGTTGTTGGTGACAATTCCACTCTCAAGGGCTGCGTGGTCGGTGATGGGGAAGTGATTGACGAAGGTTCGAACTTGGTAGACCAGAAGGTGGGCATGAGATGATGCGCCTGTTCGGAACCAACGGTGTAAGGGGGATCGCCAACTCGGACATGAACATCGAACTCGCAACGAATCTGGGCAGGGCCATAGGGACGTTCTTCGGGAAGGGTGAGATCGCCGTGGCATCCGATACGAGGATATCCAGCGATATGCTCAGGAACGCGGTGTTCGCAGGAGTCCTTTCCACTGGA
>JAZGCT010000118.1:0-3111 GCA_036477085.1 Thermoplasmata archaeon
AAGGGTGTTGTTCTCAGGGAAAAGGAGGAGTTCCAGAAGGCTCTGGAGTCCTTCGACCAGGTGCTCAACCTGGACCCGGGGAACGTATTCGCACTCAACATGAAGGGTGAGATCTACTTCTCGCTTGAGAAAATCGACAGAGCACTGAGCTACTTCGATGATGCTCTGCAGATGTCCGCGCAGAACATACAAGTTCTCAACAACAAGGCCAAGGCCCTCTCCGCACTGGGCAAGAACCAGGATGCCTTGACCGTACTTGATTCAGTACTGAAGACGCATCCCAACGAGGTCAGGACGATAGAGACCAAGGCCCTCATTCTCTTCGAGATGGGGAACCACGATGAGGCGCTGACCAACCTGGATGCCGCCCTGACATCCGATTACATGAACCCTCAATTGTGGAAGGTCAAGGCCGAGATCTACGAGAAGCAGAACAAGTTCCAGGACGCGATGGAATGCTATCAGAGGGCGCTGGACTATAATCAGAACGATGCATCTCTTTGGCGTGCGACCGGACTGCTCTTCTCCAAGATGAACGATCACAGCCAGGCGGACGCCTGCTACGCCAGGTCGCTGGACATCGAGCCCGAGAACAAGGCTGTCTGGATGATGAAGGCCTTCGAGCTGGAGCAGGTGGGGGACCACAATGGGGCCATCGCATGCTACGACAAGACGATCGGTATCGACGGTAAGGACAAGATGCCCTGGAACAGCAAGGGAGTTCTCCTAATGAACCTCAACAAACACGAGAGCGCGTTGAGGTGTTTCAATAGAGCACTGGAGCTCGACCCGAGCTTCTCGACGGCACTGGAAGGCAAGAAGATGGCCGAGGCCAGCATGAGGGCGTCCCAGATCGAGTCGGTGGCCAGGAAGATACTCGAGTTCGAGTATGAGCAGAACAGGGCCATGACGCGAGAAGATGCCTTCAAGAACCTAAAGGTGTCCTCCCAGAACCTGGACGATGTGTTCAACATCCTGAGGGGCAGGGACCCGATCGACATTACCCAGCTGACCCCGGCCCAAATGGAGGACCTCGAAAGGAGGTCGAACGCCGTTCTGCGCAGATGTGTCGGCACTGGAGGGGATTACGGATTGCGACTTTGCGACATCACCCACAACTTCCCCGAATACTCGGTGGAGGACTCCAAGAGGATTCTCAGCTACGTGGAGAAGGTGAACACACTGGCTTTGAAGCCCGAGACCACACCTGAGCTGGACAACCTGGTCAGGAGGGCGATGGACCTGCCGCACGAGCGGAGGACCACCCTTGGTCTGGTAAGGAACCTGAACATCGGCGTCTATCAGGCCAGGAAGGTCCAGGTGAATCTGTCCACGTTCAAGGGTGAAGGGTACGAACCCCAGGCGATAAAGATGGAGCCCCTAATGGGTCAGGACTACCACCCCGAGATGAAGGCCCCGCCGGCTGAGCCCAAGGCCAGGGAACCAAAGCCGAGAAAGGAGGCGCCCAGCACGGTCAAGAGCGAGTTCGACGGGAAGCTGTGCAGGAACCACAACGCCCAGGCGGTGACCCAGCACAGATGCGGCCAGTTCCTGTGCAATGCATGCATAAAGGGTGAGGAGAATTGCCCGATATGCGGATTGCCTTTGAACAATGAAAGAGCTTCCAGATCCGCAATGCCCACACATGAAGAGAGAGATGAAGATTCGACCAGGGATTTCTCTAGATTATGATTCTCTCAGCAGTTGCCTTGCGATTACCAGTCTCTGCATCTCACTTGTTCCTTCTCCGATCTCGCAGAGCTTTATGTCACGGAACATCCTCTCAACGGGGTAGTCCTTCGTGTATCCATAGCCGCCGAAGATCTGGATCGCCTTTGTGGTCGCCCTCATCCCAGCCTCTGACGCGTACAGCTTGGCCATTGCCGATTCCTTGATGCACTTGATATTCCTGTCCTTGAGGTTTGCGGCCCTGTAGGTCAGGAACCTAGCCGCTTCGATCTCGGTCGCCATGTCCGCCACCATCCACTGGATCGCTTGGAAGTTGGAGATGGGTTGACCGAACTGGACCCTTTCCTTGGAGTATTTGAGCGATTCGTCAAGGGCGCTCTGTGCAATTCCAACGGCCATGGATGCGATGCCTATCCTCCCTCCGTCCAGGACCTTCATGGTGTCATAGAACCCCCTGTTCAGCTTCCCCAGAACGTTCTCATTGGATATCCTGCAGTCTTCCATTATGATCTCTGAAGTGGGTGACGCCCTGAGCCCCATCTTGTCCTCCTTCTTCCCGAGTGAAAGGCCAGGCGTGTCCTTCTCGGCTATGAAAGCTGTGATCCCCTTGGTCTTCTTTTCCTTGTCCGTTGACGCCAAGAGCACGAAGGTCCCAGCGATGTGTCCGTTGGTGATGAATACCTTGTTGCCGTCGAGGACCCATTCATCGCCGTCCTGTACCGCTGTGGTGGCAAGTCCGCTGACATCTGATCCGGCACCTGGTTCTGTGAGGCCCCAGGCACCCATCTTCCTTCCCGTGGCAAGGTCCGGCAGGTACTTCATCTTCTGTTCTTCGTTCCCGGCGAGGGCGATGTGTCCGGTGCAGAGCGAATTGTGAGCTGCCATGGTGAAGCCGACAGTACCGCATGCTCGGGACATCTCTTCGACGCCTATCGCGTAGCTGATAGTGTCCAGCCCAGGACCTCCATACTTCTCTTCAACGGTCATGCCCATGAGGCCCAGTTCTCCCATCTTCTTGATGACGTCCCACGGGAACTCGGACGTCTTGTCGATCTCTGCAGCGATAGGCCTGACCTCTCTATCCCCAAAATCCCTGAGCATCTTCCTGAGCATTTCCTGCTCTTGCGTGAGCTTGAAATCCATCTCCTCTACCCCTTCGCAACTGAAATCCAGAACTGACTTATTATTCTTCTTGTGGCTCTTCTGATCGGGATTGGAGCTTCTCTTCCTCCAAGGCGGCTTTCTTCCTGTTACCGAAGGTTGAGAGCACTGCCCTGACCTCGGCCAGGAGACCGATGACAGCGTCCCTCTCCAGTTCGATGTACTTGATGATCTCGTTGTACTCGTGTTTTCTGTAATGCACCGGCACGATGCTCCCCTTCTGCTTCTTCGTGAAGTTTTCCACGCCAGAACCGAGGAACT
>JAZGCT010000119.1:0-3635 GCA_036477085.1 Thermoplasmata archaeon
CCACACCGAGGTATTCAACGGCAGCGTGAACGATCTCGACGGGGACGGGGAGCCGGATTTTAGTGATGGCGATATCGATGGAGACGGTCTTGACAACACCGTTGAAGGCGCTATAGGTACTGACCCCACCAATCCCGATTCCGACTCTGACGGCATCCCAGATGGCTATGAGTTCGATTATCAGATGCTCGACCCCTTGTCCGCTGCTGATTCCTCTCTTGACCCTGACGGGGACGGTCTCACCAATCTGGAAGAGTACCTCAACGGAACATTTCCAGACTTCGCGGACAGCGACAGCGACGGCGTGGACGACCTGAAGGAGATCAACTGCGGAATGGACCCCGTCAACGCGACCGATGCCGAAGATGATTGGGACGACGATGGATATGACAACGGGGAGGAATGCAAAGCTGGAACAGATCTATTAAATCCGGAAGACCACCCCGAACCTGGCATTGACCTCATTCTTATCATCGCCGCAATTGTAGTAGTCGTGGTGGTTCTGGTGGCTGTTCTGATCCTGACAAGGAGGAAGAAAGCGGCCCTTGTTACAGAGGAAGAACCCTCAGATGAAGAGGAAGAACCCGCTGAAGAAGAGCCAGATGACACAGAGCAGGAATAGCTAGACTGCTTATCGACTTTGATTCTCTTGTCGATATCATTCTTATATCGGCCATCGATTGAATAGGAGATGAAAGGGTCACACTGGAACAATGCCGAGGTAATGGATGAGAACCTCAAGCAGATCGCGGCAATGTCCGGAATGAGGTTGGCCACCAATCCTTACGACGTGGACGCCCTTTTCATGAAAGGTCTCCTGCTGGCAAAGCTCGGCAACCTGTATGATGCCGTTGAGATGTTGTATGGTCTTCTCACCCGGAATCCGGAGTATCCAGGCGGCTGGAGGGTGCTTGGGAATCTCTATAAGAAACTGGGCGACGATGACAAGCTCCGGGAATGCCTCGACCTGTCCAGCAGGTATGTCGAGTAGGGAATTGCTTTTCCAGTCCTAGGATTCAATTATGTAGTGTCCGAGGCTCAGCCCGTTCTTTTCGGTGCGTATCCTGTTCGTCCTCCTCAGTATGTCAATGTGGTAGTTGACGGTGGACTTGCTCCTGCCCACCTTCTTGGCGATCGTCTTCTGGTTTATGCCTGGCCTGTTCTTGACCACGCCCAGGATCTCTCGCTCCAGCTCGGTCGGGTAAGCCTTCCTGGAGACCATCATACCCACGGGGAAGAACCTGCGGTATTTCCCGTACCTCACCGACTTTATCACCCTTTCTCTCTCCAAGATGTGTAAGTGATGCGCAAGGGTTCCATTCCTGAAGTCCAGCTTCGATTTGAGGGAGTTGAAATGCTCCCCCGGGTTCTCCTTGATAAACCCGATTATCATCCCTCTGGCCTCGTGGTTCATGACCTCTCTTCTATTGAGCCTGGAATACATGGGGATGAACGGGAGAAGCGAGTATGTTCCCCATTCCTTGGTCGAGTACGCCACCACGGTCATCAGGCCCGCGGAAAGAATGGCGATTGACACCTGCATCAACGGGAACTCCCCTGGCTGAGCGACGATCTCACACTTGGCACGATGGGAAGATTCGCCCACAAAACCTCCCAGGCTGTCCGTGTAGGACACATGCGCCCAGATCTCCACCTCTGTGGACTCCTCCGCTTCTCCCTCGAAGCTTAAGTAGATCAAAAACTCATGATTCCCCGGACCGATGTCGGAGAACACGTAGACCAGTTCCCCCAGTGCTCTTCCGCCGATCAGGGCTGAAGTGTCATCGACCAACCGGACCGAGGAAGGGATCACGAGCTCGACCCAGACCCGACTCGCGGTCTGAGAACCGGTGTTGTTTAGGTAAATGGTGAACGAAATCACGTCCCCGATGCCGTAGACCTTGTTGTTGCTGACGATCTCTGATGTGACTTTGGACGGCTCGATTTTTGTCGCTGGACTGACCGTTGGTTGCACGTCCTCGGTAGGCACGCTGTAGTCAGTGTACGAATCGGGCTGCCCGTTCCTAATCTTGGCATCTTCCTCTATGGTAGCTACCGGTTCAGATTGATTATGGTGATTCGAGGGGGGCTCCTGAGTCTGGTCACTCGGGTCCTGCGCTGTTCCCGTATCGATCCCGGGTTCTTCCATGCCGTCTCCCGGAAGTGATGTGCCAGGATCTGTGATCGGTGGAGGTGGTGTAGGATCTTCTAATCCCTTGTCATTGCCTTCTATTGGTGTGCTATCGCCTATCTCATGCCCGACGGACCGAATGTTGGAGTTCACCGAGGTATTGGATTTTGAGGGCTTTATGTCCTTCAGCATACTTACGGTGCCTCCTGGGTTGAACGCGACCGGGTCTGCGAGATTCCACACTGATCCTGTGACCGACAGAGTGGCAATAGCCTCAGAGGATGGCATGGGAATATGGAGGTCGTCCAGGTAGTCGAGATGGGAAATGATGGTGACATCTCCCTCCCGAACACCGGCCGAAACCTGCATGTAAATTTCAAAGGTGTGCTCTCCTTCGGCAACGTTCGGGAATCTCCAGATGTAATCCCCTTCCTTCACACCCCTTTCCATTCCAGAGTCATCAGAGAGATACATCACACTGTCAGGAATCGTGACATTGATCCAAACCAGAGGCGCTGACGAATGACCATTGTTGTCGAAGAAAATCGTGCATTTGAAAACACCCATGGGCTCCAGATTTACGTCGCTAACACTCATATCAACGCTCAGGGAAGGTCGTGCCTCGGCACTCTGGGAAAGAAAAGGGGCCAAAGACATGACGACCAGAGCGATCATTGGCAGAAGTATGCCGAAGCGTATCGTTCCGGAACCTCTTTCCTTCCTTACGTGGGTCATCCCGCCTCTCTCCAACGGGCTACAGGTGTCCCTCACAGTCGCAATCTAATTGTCCTTGAGCCTATTTAAACAGTGTTGTTCGTTTTTCTACTTAGCATCAGAATTGAGCATTTGTCGTGTTTTTGAAAGGTCCCTGTTTTCCAATGTCTAGTTCCCAGAAAGAGTTATAGACCCGTATTCCATAACCGTTGCAGGATGGGATGGGAAATGACGGGAGATTCTAGTGAGTCCGAGACAGACGCAAGAAACAAGGTCTTCCAGAGTTCATTGAGGGATTACTTCGAAAGGCTGGGTCCTACTGGCCTGTCTTACTTTTTGTCAGAGGTCGATCCCGAGAACTTCGAGGAGTCCTTGAGAGGAATGATCACGCGATACCCAGAGATACCGACACTCAGGGTAATCTATGCCAAACACCTGATGGAGACAGGCAAGCCGGCCGGTGCGATCGAGCAATTTCGGAAGGCATTGAAGAAGGACGAGTCACTGGCAGAGGCGCGTCTGTTCTTGATTCAGTCACTGGCCATGATCGGTCGATTTGACGAGGCCACAAAATACTGCAGGGCTTTTCTAAAACGAGACCCGGAGGACCCGTACGGCAACTTCTACATGGGCATGATATGGGAGAGGTTGATGCATCCAGACGATTCGAGATATCTCCAAAAGGCGGTCGCCCTTGCATTCACCGAGAACGATCCGGAAGAGGTCCTGGAGAACTTCGCTTCCTTCGCCGGTGCCATTGGCTTTTCTTCTCACGAATACTGGATCTATC